>JAYWAV010000200.1:0-13294 GCA_043782015.1 Rhodoferax sp.
TAGTTTTTCTTGCTGCGCGCAAGCTCAGCTTCGGTAAAACCAAACTGCGCTGCGCGCTCGTTCTCCTCCACCAGAGCGCGGATGGCGGGCTCAACGCCAGGCTTACCCACCAATGCAGAGGCATTGAATTCACGGTATCCCTTGATCAGGCTTTGCAGACCGCTGCTGCCCGCCACAAAGGGCGGGTTGGCGGTCAGCGTCAGCTCTTGCAAGCGCAAGCCTAACATCTGGTTCAGCAGGTTTTCCACCATGTGCTGGCGGTAGGCTCCCCACGTGTTTTCCGGCCCGTCTTCCTGGCGCGAGTAGGTGATGCTGACGAGGTTGTTGGTGGCTTCCTTGTCAGTCGCGACAACGGCTTCCTGTACCGTGCGGGCAGGCAGTTTCTCAACGGGCCGCGGACGTTCGTGGACCGGATTCTTCAGGCCGCCGAAGTGCTTTTTTACGAGCGCCTGGGCGCGGACCGGATCGATATTGCCCACCACCATCACCGCCATCAGATTGGGCCGGTACCAGTCGTCATAAAAGCGCTTGACGGCGGCGCGGGGGAAGGACTGGATGATGTCGTCATGCCCGATCGGCAGGCGCAGGGCGTATTTGGACCCCTCCAGAACCTTGGGCAGGGTGATCTTGCCGAGACGGTCTTCTGCACCCTTTCCGCGGCGCGACTCTTCCAGCACGACGCCGCGCTCTTTGTCGATTGCAACCGCATCAAAGGCCAGGCCAACGGCCCAGTCTTGCAACACCAGAAAGGCTCTCTCCAGATTGCCTGGCTTGTCAGTCGGCACCGAGAGGATGTACACCGTCTCGTCAAAGCCGGTGTAAGCATTCAGATCGGCGCCAAAGCGCATACCGATGGACTGCAGGAAAGAGACCAGCGCGTTGCCTTTGAAATGGGTGGAGCCATTGAAGGCCATGTGCTCTGTAAAGTGGGCCAAACCTTGCTGGTCATCGTCTTCCAGCACCGAACCGGCCTTGACCACCAGGCGCAACTCCACTTGCTTGGCGGGCTTGTCATTCTTCTGGATGTAGTAGGTCAGCCCGTTAGGCAACTGGCCTTTTCGCAACAGCGGCGACAGCGGTACGGGGTCGTCCAGCTTGATGGCAGCCTGCACGCCCGTCAGGGCCACCGCCATGCAAAAGGTGGCGACTAAAATTTTTAGCAATTGGACGTATTTCATGGTGCTACAGAGGCAAGGTCGGAGTATTTGCACGCACGCTATCACAGACAATGTCGAAGAACCCGCAAAAGGCCCCGAATGCTCAAGCAATTTTTCAGTAAAGACCGAAAGGCCAGCCAGGCTTTCATTCTGGTCACCGTATTTCTGGATGTGTTGGGTATTGGCCTGATCATTCCAGTGCTTCCAGCCTTGGTCGGACAGTTCACCAGTAGTCCGGATGAGCAGGCGCATTGGTATGGCTTGCTGTCTGCGATGTATGGCGTGATGCAGTTTTTGTGCACGCCGATGCTGGGCGCCCTGAGCGACCGCTTTGGTCGGCGCCCCGTGTTGTTGCTGTCCATCTTCGGTCTGGGTGTCAGCCTGCTGGTGCAGGCCTTGGCCACTTCGCTGATGGTGCTGCTGTTGATCCGCATCGTCAGTGGCGGCACGGCTGCCAGCTTCTCGGTCGCCAATGCCTATATCGCCGACATCACGCCAGCAGAAGGCCGCGGCAAGGCCTACGGCATGTTGGGCGCGGCGTTTGGCATGGGCTTTATCTTTGGCCCGATGATTGGCGGACTGTTGGGCGGGCAGGATGTGCGTCTGCCGTTCTTTGTGGCCTCAGGCCTTGCGCTGATCAACTGGCTGTATGGCTACTTTGTGCTGCCGGAGTCATTGCCCAAGGAACGACGCACGTCCTTTTCATTGCTGCGCGCCAATCCGTTGTCGGCATTGGCGCACCTGTCGCAACTGCGTGGCGTAGGTGGGTTGATTTTTGTATTTGCGCTAACCGTGTTGGCGCAGTTCATCTTGCAAACCACCTGGGTGCTGTACACCACCTTCCGATTTCACTGGACACCTACTGACAACGGCATTGCGCTGTTTGTGGTGGGACTACTCAGCGCGGTGGTGCAAGGCGGTCTGCAGGGCCGCCTGATGAAGCATTTTGGCGAGCGCCGCTTGCTGTTGCTAGGGTTCACTTCAGCCACCATTGCCTACGCACTGTATGGATACATCACGGTGGGCTGGCTGATGTACGTCATCATCTTTGCCAACCTCATGTCTTTCGCCACCGGTCCGGTGCTGCAGGCCATCGTCTCCAAGGCCGCAGGTGCACAGGAACAGGGGCTGACGCAGGGCTCTCTCAACGCCATCAGCGGACTGGCCATCATTTTTGGCCCGCTGATTGGCACGGCTATCCTGGCCCAGGTCGGTCATTTGGAATCCAGCGACTGGCGCATGGGTGCAAGTTTTTACCTTTGCGCCGGGTTGCAGGCAGCCGCATTGCTTCTGGCCTGGCTGCACTTCAGGAAGTCTTAGGGCCTACTACTTCCACCAACTCCACCATATGGGCCTTCAGGGCCGCAGAAATGTCATGCTCCAGAACCGGCAGGGCCTCTGCAAACGGGACGAGCAGGCGATTCAAACCATAGGCACGGTTGCGGCCGTTGACTTTGCCCAGGTACAGGGCCATGTCGGCAATCTGCATCGCCTTTTCCCAGTTGCATTCGCTCTCCGGCAAACCGGAGAAAGGCAGGGCCAGGAAACCCCCGGTGACCGTCACCGTCAAAGACTTGTCCCCGACCCCAATCGGCGCCTCTCCAATCACCTGCAATACACGCTGAGCCAGGCTTTTGAGATGTTCAGCGTTGGACTTGGGCGAATAGATCAGGAACTCTTCGCCGCCCCAGCGCATGACCATGTCGGTGTCCCGCACCGTGGTGCGCAGACGCTTCGCAATCTCCACCAGCACGGTGTCACCACCGGCATGGCCCAGGGTGTCATTGATATTCTTGAAATGGTCAATATCCAGAATCATCAATCCATCGGGGTTGTCATCCTGACGCCTTCCACCGGAACCATCCAAGGGACGTTTTTTCATCAGCTCCAGGAAAGAGCGCCGGTTGAACAAGCCCGTCAACGGGTCGCGTACCGAATGGAATTCGAGTTGCTGATTCGCTTCGCGCAATTTCTGGTTGGTTTTGCGTACACGGCGATACAACAGGAACACGAACACGCCCGCCATCACGGTCACCACTGCGCCCAGCATGGTCACCGCCTGCTGCAGGCGGCGATTGTTGATCTCCGCATCTTTCAGGCTGTTCTCGCGAGCCAGCAGCTGAATCTGCTTGTCGCGCTGCACCGCGTCAAATTGCTCTTGCAATGCAGCAACCGATTTTTCGCGGTCAGAGCGGAACAGCTCTACCGTCAGCTTCTGCTGCTCACGAATGGTAGCAACGGCTTCCCGGAACATACCGAGTTGCTCGTACATGGCACCCAACTCGCCCAAAACCGACTCCTGATCGGTTATGGCACCCGCGTCCTTGCTGAACTGCAGCGCCGCCCGCACGGCGGCAGCACCCTCAGCCACTTTCCCCGAGCCCATTTTTGCCAAGCCCATGTTGCTTTGCGCGATGGCAACACCACCCAAATCCCCGGCCTCTTTGTATTTCAGCAGCGCCTGGCTGCACAGCACTTCGACTTTGGGGTAGTTTTTCTCCTGCAGGTATCCGTCACAGATGTTGTTCAATGCATTGGCCTGCAGCCGCACCAGGCCGGCCTCGCGGCCAATTTCGCCAGCCCGCTCGTAGGCGGCGCGCGCTTTGACAACTTCATGAATGGAGCCGTATACGTAGCCACGGTTGAGATATAGGGTGCCCTGCATCTTGCTCGATCCCAAAGCGTTGGCAACTACCATGGCTTCGTCGATGACTCCCAGCGCCTTGTCCCAGTTGGTCATGGACATGTACACCCGGGACAGCATATTCAGCGACTTGAGTTGCGAGAGCCTGGCGAACTTGGGCAACTGCTTGGCGTAGTCAATGCTTTTGAGGGCGTTGGTCAGGGCCAACTCAAACTTGCCCGCAGTAAGCTGAGACTCAGCCAGCGCAGAGTAAAAGCTCCACAGGGCCTCCGGGTTACCCGTAGTTACAGCATCAGGCTCCAGTTCCATCAGCTTGACAATCGCAGCATCGGTTTTACCCACCCGCATCATGCGGTAGGCCGCCTTCGATGTGGCCAGCACGATACCCACATCGTCGCGCTGGTCCTGGGCAAGCTTGAGCAGCCGTGCGATGGTGATATCGGCGCCTTCCATGTGGGCGGCGTCCAATTCCACATTCATCAGCAGGGTAAGGTATTTGCGGCGCGCCTCGTAAGTTGTGTCGGGCGCAAAGGCAGGCCACATGGGCGCGAGTTGTGTAAGGGCCGCGGCATTGTCCTTCTCCGACAACTCTTGCAAGGCGTCCAGGCGATCCACGATATCCGGCTGGGCGAAGGCGGTCCCGCTTCCGGCAACAAGCGTTGCCAGAGCCACCACCGCAATGAATCGCAAGCCGCTGAATCGCAATTGGTTCCCCTTGGTTACCGGATTTCCTCTGGTTGAACTATACGGCAGCCAGCAAGGTGCACAAACCCTAATGAAAATCCCGGCTATTGGTGGCCAGTTCGCCCAACAGGGGTGTCAGGTCCACCAACCGCCTGGCGATGACATGGCGTACCTCGCCACCACTTGCTTCATCACGCTGCCACACGCCATACACCGCCAGCAGGCGCGACTGGTAGACCTCCTGGCGAAAGCGCTCCTTGATATCCTTCCAGACAATCACATTGACGCTGCCGGTTTCATCTTCCAGTGTGATGAACACCACGCCATTGGCTGTCTGCGGACGCTGCCGCGCGGTAATGATGCCGCAAGCGCGCACCAATCTTCCGCTGGGCCAGTCGCGCATCTGCTGCGCCGTTAGCAGCTTCTTTTTTGATAGCTGCTCACGCAATAGCAGCAAGGGGTGCGAGCGCAAAGTGAGCCCCATGGAGGCGTAGTCAAACACCACCTCCTCACCTTCCTGCGCGGCGGGCATCACCAAGGCTTCTTCTTCAATGGGGATACCTTGCAGGAGCTCCGGTGCGGGCCGCAGGGCAGAGGCATCCCACACCTGCTGGCGCCGGTGACCAGACAGCGACAACAGCGCGTCGGCACTGGCCAGTGCCTTCAGATCGCCCACATCGAGTTCACAACGCAGGGCCACGTCTTGCGTGCTGGTAAAGAAACCCTGTGCACGCGCTGTGACGATGCGCTCGGCTGCGGCTTGTGTCAGACCGTGGACCATACGCAGACCCAGGCGAACGGCGACGCCATCTAAACAGTTGGGGTCAAGAGTGCAATCCCAATCGCTGTGCGCCACATCCACTGCACGCACCTCCACGCCATGCCGCTGCGCGTCCTGCACCAACTGCGCCGGGCCGTAAAAACCCAGCGGCTGGCTGTTAAGCAGCGCGGCCAGGAAGCAGGCCGGTTCATGCCATTTGAGGTAACTGCTGACGTAGACCAGGATCGCAAAGCTGGCGGCGTGGCTTTCCGGAAATCCGTATTCGCCAAAGCCCTCCATCTGCTTGAAGATGGCCTCAGCAAAGTCCAGTGGGTAGCCTCTGTCCAGCATGCCGTTGACCAGCCGATCATGGTACTGGCTGACGTTGCCATGGCGCTTCCATGCGGCCATGGAGCGGCGCAGCGCATCGGCTTCGCCGGGTGTGAACCCGGCTGCCAGCACGGCGATCTGCATCACCTGTTCCTGAAAGATGGGTACGCCATGCGTTCGTCTCAGTGCTTTTTCCAGATCGGGATAAGGTGATTTTGCGGTTTCGGTGGCATTACGCGCCTTGAGGTACGGATGCACCATGCCGCCCTTGATCGGCCCGGGGCGAACGATGGCAACTTCGATCACGAGGTCGTAGTACGCACGGGGCTTGAGGCGCGGCAACATGCTCATCTGCGCACGGCTCTCGATCTGGAACACACCCACGGTATCCGCTTTGCAAATCATGTCGTAGGTCGGCACATCGTCGCGCGGAATGTCCTGCATGCGCAGGGGTGTGGACAGGCCACGCCTTTGCCCCACCATCTCCAGGCAGCGCCGGATAGCGCTGAGCATGCCCAGTGCCAACACGTCTACCTTCATCAGCCCCACCGCAGACAAATCGTCCTTGTCCCACTGGATGATGGAGCGGTTTTTCATGGACGCGTTTTCCACCGGCACCAGACGCGTGAGCGGCCCCTGCGTCAACACAAAGCCGCCCACATGCTGGCTCAAGTGGCGCGGAAAACCTTGCAACGCAATGCCCATGCCCAGCCAGAGTTCCAGGCGGCGCTGTGGTGGCGCCACGAAGTCAGCACCCAGTTGCCCTATCGCCGATTGCAGGCGCTCTACCAGCACCTCCCGGTTGTACATGCCGGGGTGTTCCTTGGCCATGGCCTGCACCAGCGCCAACGGAATATCCAGCGCGCGGCCCACGTCGCGCAGCGCACTGCGCGGGCGGTAGCTGATCACCGTAGCGGCAATGGCTGCGCGTTCGCGGCCGTACTTGGCGTAGATGTACTGAATCACTTCTTCACGGCGCTGGTGCTCAAAGTCGACATCGATATCGGGCGGCTCATTGCGTTCGCGGCTGATGAACCGCTCGAACAGCAGCGAGGTTTCTTGCGGATTGGCCTCGGTGATGTGCAGGCAATAGCAGACCAGCGAATTGGCGGCCGAGCCACGCCCCTGACACAGGATGTGCTCGCTGCGTGCGAAGCGCACGATGTCATGCACGGTGAGGAAATACATCTCGAACTTCAGCTCCGAGATCAGCGCCAGCTCGTGCTCTACCCGCTGGCGAAATTCTTCGGGCATGCCATTCGGGTAGCGAACCAACACGCCCTCCTCGACGTAGTGACGCAGGGTCTGCGCGGGCGTGGTGCCGGGCAGCACCGCTTCCATCGGATAGTGGTAACGCAACGCCTTCAAATCAAACGTGCATTTGTCGGCAATCACCAGGGTATCGGCCAGCCACTGCGGCGGGTACAGCGCAGCCAGGCGCTTTCGTGAACGCAGGTGCAACTCGGCATTGGCCTGCAGCGCAAAACCGCAGTCAGATACCGGCCTTCCCAAACGAACCGCTGTGAGCACATCGTGCAAGGGCTTGCGCGAGCGCAAGTGCATATGCACATGGCCGACCGCCACCAGCGGCACGCCGCTGGTATGCGACAGCTGCTCCAGGCGCTGCCTTTGCAGTACATCATCCGCGCCCAGCCCCAAAGTCACCATGAGCCAGAGTTGGTTATTAAATAGGGCTCTAGCGCTCATGGACAGTGCGTAAGCAGCTTCTTTTTTGATAGCAGGCGAAATGCCCAGCAGCACCTCACAGTCCTGCAAAAGATCCCAGCGCGCCTCGCTCCAGACCACGCGGTACTGGCCCTTGACGGCGGCGCGGCGTGCCAGCGTGATGAACTCGCACAGATTGCCCCAGCCTGCCAGGTTGTGCGCCAGCACCACCACGCATACCGGGTCGCCATCTTCCCCATAACTGGCCTGGAACTCGGCACCCAGCAGCAGCTTGAGCCCACAGACCTTAGCCTCCTGGTGCGCCCGCACGACGCCCGCAACCGAGCACTCGTCGGTAATGGCCAGCGCGCTGTAGCCCAAGGCGCTGGCGCGCCGCACCAATTCTTCTGGCTGCGAAGCACCGCGCTGAAAGCTGAAACTGCTAAGGCAGTGGAGTTCCGCATAGGCCGGTAACGGCGTCGCAGAAAGGGGTGGGTTATCGGGGTTCATTGCAAGGGCTTCCACACCAGCCATCGCTGGAAGCCCTGCAAATCAAGGTTCTCCGCAATTTACTGGTTATTTAACCAGTATAAATGCAGCGCCCTTTTTTGCAACCGGATCGATCAGGTCCGCACGCGCCCGTCGCCCGTCAGCATGGACAGTTCGACGAAGCTGGAAGCGACGTGGTCGGTTTTGGAAAAACTGACGTTGAAGCCGCCAAAAGACTGGGAGCCAATGGATTCGAGTCCGGCGATCAGGCCTTCGCGCGAACCCTTGGAGCCGCCGTGGCGCAGCCCCTCGACCATCACGCGCGCAGCCAGAAAGCCCTCCAGGCTGGAGTAATTGGCTTGCACGGTACCGCCGGATTTGAGTACCGCCTCGGTGTAATCGCGAACCAGCGCATTGCTTTGCACAAAGGGCGATGGCACCACTTGGGACACCACCACGCCAGCTGCCTCTTTACCCAGTTCATCGGACAGCGCCTTGGTACCCACGAAAGACACGTTGAAGAACTGCCCGCCGTAGCCGGCCTTGCGCGCCGCACGGATATAGGCCGCGCAGGTTTTGTAGGCGCTGATCTGCACGACAGCATCAGGCGTTGCTGCATTGATTGTGGCCACAGCCGCAGCTACTTCCACGGTGTTGCGCTCTACCGAGGCAATCGCCACCGGCTTGCTGTCCAGCTTGGCCAGCGCCGCGGTCACGCCATCGAGACCGGCCTTGCCATAGGCGTCGTTCTGGTACAGCACTGCCACCTTGCGCAAGCCCAGATTGTAGAGCTGTTTGACGATCAACGCAGTCTCGTCAGCGTACGAAGCGCGCACATGGAAAACCTGCGAATGCAGCGGGTTGCGCAGCGCCATCGCGCCGGTGAAGGGGGCGATAAAAGGAACTTTGGCCTTCAACGCCAGCGGCAATGCAGCCAGGCTGGTGGGGGTGCCGACATAGGCAAACAATGCCAGCACATCCTGCTCAATCAGTTTGCGCGTGTTTTCCGCGCAGCGCTCGGGGTCGTAGCCGTCATCCAGCTGGCGGATTTCGATCATCCGCCCGCCCACACCGCCATTGGCGTTGATCTGGCTGAAATACAACTGCGCGCCAGCGTTGTACTGAATACCCAGTTGGGCTGCCGGTCCGGTGAAAGGAGCCGATTGGCCGAGCACGATTTTGTCGGACTGCGCGTGCACGGCCGGGAAACCCATCAAAGCCGTAGCCCCGGAAGCGAGTGAGAATTGGCGGCGATTGATCATGGTCGTTATTCAAAAAAGAGGGTCGTTCTGATTATGCCTGCGCTACTGCAATTGACCCCATTCGCCATCGGCGGCATGCCTTACAGTAGAAGCTACTAAAAAGGCAAGCGCGGATGGCTCTGGGGTTTCGCAAAATGGTGCGTTGGTGGCTGGCTCTGGGCTGGCTACTGGTGTTGGCACATTCCGCCCAGGCAGCGGGCTGTGGCGTCAAGACCGTGCGCTGGTATGACGATGCGCCCTACTCTTTTGCAGCCCCCAACGGTGAGGTGCGCGGCTTCAATGCCGACCTGGTGCGCGAGGCGCTGCACCGTATGGGCTGCACCACCAAGTTTGTGGAAATGCCCTGGGCGCGCGCGCTGTTGGAACTGGAAGCGGGACGGCTGGATATTCTGCCCGGCGCACTGCGCAAACAGGAGCGCGAACGCTATGCGTATTTTTCCCGCGCGGTGAACCGCTCGCCTAACGTTTTGTTCGTCCACAAGAATGCAGCAGCGATCTACAGAATCAATAAATTGGCCGATCTGATGGGGACCAACTTCCGCTTAGGCATCCAGATTGGCGTGACCTATGGACCCGACTTTGAAACACTGTCCAAGCTCCCGGAATTCACGGCCCGCTTCACCACACTGTCGCTGCGCAAAAGCGCCTGGAAGATGATGGAAGTCGGGCGACTGGATGGCATCATCGCCGACGAAGTCACTGCCCTGAAAGAGCTGCAGGAGCTGGGCCTGTCCAAAGACATCGTGCGCACCAGCGTCGTGGTGTCCGTAGAACCCGCGCTGATTGCGCTGAGCAAAAAATCGCTGACAGAAGATTTCCTGAAAGACTTTGACCGCAGCCTGGGCAGCATGCTCGCCGACGGCAATTACCGCGAAATCCGCGAACGCTATGTTCCATGCACCACCGTGATGGAAACATTGGCTTGCAAATAGAGACACTCTGTTACCAAATACCGGCATGCCACGCAGACGCCTGCTCACCCAAGCATTGCCCGGCCTCGTGGTCTCTCTGTGGATGCATTGTGCTGTTGCTGCAGACGTCCAGGCGCTGACGCTCCAAGCCGCCGACCACCGCTGGACGTATTACCTGCATGTGCCGGAGCAAGCACGCGGCAAGGCGGCGCCCTTGGTGCTGGTCTTTCACGGCGCTGGGGGCAACGGGCGCGCCTATCTGGAGAAGAACGGCTGGCTGGCAGAAAGCATGCGCGCCGGTTTTGTGGTGGCAGCTCCCGATGGCCTTCCCGCACGGCCAGGCATGCCTGCCAATTTTCTACTCAACCCGCGGGTGTGGAACAGCGGGCAACTGCAAGCCGACTCACCACGCAGCAAAGTGGACGACACGGGTTTTGTGGCGGCCCTGCTGGACGACATCGCAAGCCGCGAAGTGATAGACCCCCAACATGTGTTCGCCACCGGCCACTCCAACGGCGCAGGCATGACTTTCATGGTCGGCGCCCGGCTGTCTACGCGCTTTGCGGCACTGGCTACGGTGATGGGGCAAAACAGCGCGGCGGATGCGCAGCCGGTACGTGCCTTGCCAACCCTGGTGATGCTGGGTACGGAAGACCCGCTGAACCCGACCCAAGGCGGCAGCCGCACACTGCCGTGGGGCAGTAGCACCGTACCACCGCCAGCTGTTGGCATCCAGGCGTGGCGCCATACGCTGGGCTGCTCGCCCGCTGCGCAAACTGTGCGTGACGATGCCGATGTGCGCGCCGAGCGCTATGGCGATTGCCGCGACGGTGCAGAGGTGCTGGTCTGGAACATCAAGGGACAGGGCCACGCCTGGCCCGGTGGCAAGGACTCGGGCTTGCCCGAATCTGTCATGGGACCCAACCCCACGCGCATCGATGCCACGCGCGAGATCTGGAAGTTCTTCGCGTCGTCAGTCCCTGTGAAGGATTAGCGGGCATCCAGGCCACGGCGCACCAGCAGCGGCTTGATGTCCGGTTCACCGCCGGTGAAGTCGCGGAACATCTTCAGCGCGTCATCACTGCCGCCGCGTGACAGCAACAATTTGCGGAAACGGTCGCCATTGGCGCGTTGCAGGCCACCGTGCTGCTGGATCCACTCCACGGTATCTGCGTCCAGAACTTCGCTCCAGATGTAGGAGTAATAGCCCGCGGAATAGCCGCCCGCAAAGGTGTGCGAAAAATAGTTGCTGCGGTAGCGCGGTGGTACCGCTGCGAAGTCAACGCCGTATTTCTTCAAGGCGGCAGCCTCGAACGCCAGAACCCCATCAGCGCCGGGAATGGCATCGGCTGCGACCTGGTGCCATGCCTGGTCCAGCAAAGTGGACGACAGGTACTCCGTGGTCTTGAAGCCTTCATTGAACTTGGCGGTGGCGCGCACCTTGTCCAAGAGCGCCTGGGGCATTGGCGCGCCGGTCTGGTAGTGGCGGGCGTAGTTTTGCAAAATTTCCGGCCAGGTCGCCCACATCTCATTGACCTGCGACGGGTATTCCACAAAATCGCGTGGCACGGAGGTGCCAGCAAAGCGCGGGTATTTGACGCTGGAGAACATGCTGTGCAGCGCGTGGCCAAACTCGTGGAACGCGGTGTTCACTTCGTCGTGGCGCATCAGCGTCGGCTGGCCTTCTGGCGGCTTGGTGAGGTTGAGGTGGTTGCCAATCACCGGTTTGTCGCCGGTCAGCCCGTTCTGTGACACATAGGCATTGGCCCAGGCACCACCATTTTTGTTAGGACGGGCGTAGGGATCGAATAGGAAGAGTGCCAACGGCGAACCATCTTCGTTGAACACATCAAACACCCGCACACTGGGTTCGTACACCGGCAAGTCCTTGCGTTCCTTGAAAGTCAGTCCGTACAGCTTGGTGGCGGCAAAAAACACTCCATCCACCAGCACCCGGTTGAGTTCGTAATAGGGCTTGAGCTGCGACTGGTCAAAGGCATAGTGCTCAGCGCGCACCTTCTCGGTGTAGTGCTGCCAGTCGGCTGCACCCAGCGTGAATCCGCCCTTCTCGGCATCGACCAACTTCTGCATCTCGGCGGCTTCCTTGCGCGCATTGGCCACCGCAGCAGGTGCGAGTTGTGCCAGCAAGCGGTTCAGCGCGTCCACATTGCCGACCGTTTGCTCGGCCAACTGGTACGCCGCATGGTGCGGGTAACCCAGCAGGGCGGCGTGTTCCGCACGCTTTTTGGCAATGATCGACACCGTAGCGCGGTTGTCAAACTCGCCGCCACGGCCGCCACGCGCCAGGGATGCGGCCATCAGTTTGTTGCGAGAGGCATGGCTGGTGAGACTTGTCAATGCGTCCTGACCGGTGGTGTTGACCAGGGCGATCAGGAACTTGCCGTCCTTACCCGCCGCCTTCGCTGCCATAGCTGCGGTCTGGATCTCGGCTTCGCTCAAACCCTTCAGTTCTTCGCGGGTGTCAAACACCACGGCGCTGGCATCGCGTTCTTTCAGTACGTTTTGCGAGAACGTGGTCTGCAGGCTGGCCAACTCGGCGTTGAGCGCGCGCAAGTGGACCTTGCTGCTTTCCGGCAGCTTGGCACCGGCGCGCACAAAGTCCTGGTAGTAGCGCCACAGCAGGCGCTGGGACTCGGCATCCAGCCCCAGCGCATCGCGGGCGGCGTACAGCGTGTCGATGCGTGCGAACAGCGCCGGGTTCAGGCGGATGGCATCGCTGTGCGCCGCCAGTTTGGGCGCCAGCGTGCGCTGGATTTTCTGCATCTCCGGGTTGGTGATGGTCCCGTTGAGGTTGAAAAACACCGTGGTACTGCGGCGCAGTAACACCCCGGCACGCTCCAGGGCGACGACGGTGTTGTCAAACGTGGGCTTGGCCGGGTTGTTCGCAATGGCTTCCACTTCCACCAGGTTTTCGCGCATGCCCTGCTCGATGGCGGGCAGGAAGTGCCCGTCCTTGATCTTGTCAAACGGCGGGTATTGGAACGGCAGCGGGCTCACCGTGAGCAAGGGGTTGCTGTCGTTGGTCTGGGCGTAAGCGGTGACTGTCATGAGCAGGGAGGGAATGGCCCATTGAAGGGTTTTGAAGAGGGGATGTGGGTGGCGCATGGTGATCCAGCAAATTGGCAAACGCGCAGGATACAGGCAATTGTTGAACTGGCCTTTTCACCATGGAAGACCCCATGCGCGTGGGGAGGGGAGCAGCCTTGACTACGCCTTGGTAGGCGCACCGTGAAAGGGATAAACGGCGGGGCCTCATGGTGTGCCTAAGGCCACACAAATCGGCTCCACCGCCTATCCCTTTCACGGTGGTCTTGTGGTGTTCGGTCGACCCGCAAGGCAATGCTCCTTCTCGCCGGGGTGGGGAATGCCGG
>JAYWAV010000201.1:0-4833 GCA_043782015.1 Rhodoferax sp.
CCGCGTTCGGGCAACGGGTCGTTACCCCCGCAGGCGACCAATATGGAAACAGCGCCTGAGACCAGGGTGATCTTGAAAATTTTCATGGGCATTCTCGTCAGTGGAAAAAAACCCATATTCGGCCCTTGTGCAACGCCGGGTAACTAGGGAATACGCGCACCTGGGTAACCCGCGCGACACCCGCTCATTGCGATAAAACTCCCCGGTCAGGGCGGCGCGATTACTGCTCTTTGCCCGCCCAGTCGACCAGCGCCTCGATCGCCGGGCGCGCCGCATTGGCGTTGGCATGGTTGATCAGCGCCACCAGCACGTAACGGCGGCCATTGGTAGAGTCCACATACCCTGCCACCGCCACCACATTGGCCAGGCTGCCGGTTTTCAGGTGGGCGCTGGCGCCGGTACGGGATTTCATGCGGCGCAGTGTGCCGTCCAGACCGCTGATGGGCAGGGAACCCATTAGCTCCGGCATCACGGGCGACTGGTAGGCGCTTTGCAGCAGACGGCCCAGCGCCTGCGCCGAAATGCGTTCCTGGCGCGATAGACCTGAGCCGTTTTCCAATAGCGGGCCATCGTCGGTGCCAAAGCGGCCTTTCCACCAACGCATCACGTTACCGCGCGCCACATCAAAGTTACCATTGCCCAGCGTCAGAAACACCTGCTGCGCCATGACGTTATTGCTGTATTTGTTGACATCGCGAATGATCTCGGCCAGTGGCGCCGAGCTGGCTTCAAACGCGGGCTTGCCCGCCACTACAGTGACCGGCACGACGCCCATGCGCACGGTGCCCACCAGTTTGCCGCCCATCTCCTGCCACAGGCCTTGCACCGCACGCACGGCATAGCTCTTGGGATCGGCATACGCAACCGGCCACACCTTTTCGGCGCAGCTCGCTGGGTAGCCGCCGGCAAAGCGGATGCGCGCCGGGTTGGAAAAATCGGCGCGCAGCGCGCCACGGTAGTCACCGCAATCGCCCGTGGTCAAAGGTACGGTGGCCTGGGTTGCCACACCGGCCAGCGGCGGGTCGTATTGCACTTGCGCGAGGTTGGCCGTGCGGTCTGGCGTGAAAGTCATCACCACCGATTTGTAGTTGATCAGCAGCGCATCGGGTGCGGCGTTGTAGGGGCGCAGCGGCTCGCCGTCAAACTGGCCGGGGTCCACGTCGGGCACTTCAAACGCGCTGTTGTCCAGCACGATGTCGCCCGCAATGTTCTGGATGCCAATGCCTTGCAGGCGCCGCAGCATTAGCCACAGCCTCTCCAACACCATTTTTGGGTCGCCCTGGCCCTTGATGTACAGGTTGCCGTACAGCGTGCCTTCGCGCACCGCGCCCTCCACATAGACCGGCGTGCTCCAGGTATAGGCCGGGCCCAGCAGGTCGAGTGCGGCGACAGTGGTGACCAGCTTCATCACCGAGGCCGGGTTCATGGAGGCGGTGGCGCGGTGGCTCAGGCGCGGCCCGGTATTCGTGCCGCCTTCCGCATCCACCACCAGCACCGAGATCGCATCGCGCGGTACCTTGGCGCGGGCGAGGGCCGCCTCCACCTCGGGCGGCAGGCCCGGCGCTGCGATGCTGTGCGCCAAAGGGGCCATCAGGGCAATACCGACGAAAGCGGTCAGGCGAGAGGTCCATGGGCGCAGCATGGGTTCATTATCCCGCCCAATGCGACGAAGATGTGTCGCCGATAATTGGGCCATGTCCGCGACACCTGCCCTGCACCCCCCCCGTTTTCCCGCAAAGACTGTGGGCCTGATGGCGGCGGTGGTCACCGTATTGATCTGGACCTCGTTCATCGTCATTGCCCGCGCTTCAGCCGACCCGTCGCGCAACCCCACGCTGGCGCCCTTTGACATTGTGTACGCCCGACTCTGGGGTGCGGCCATCTTCCTGTTGCCCTGGGGCTGGTGGCTGACCCGACGAGACCGCGCGCGCCAGCGTGAGGTTGGAGAGGCGGCTACGGCCGGTTCATTGGGTGGCCTGTCGCCCTTGCCTTTGCGCATCACCATACAGGTGGGCTTTTTCGGCAGCCTGCTGTATGCGCTGCTCGCCTACAGTGGCTTTGTATTCGCTCCTGCCGCACATGCCTCGGTGTTGATGCCGGGCAGCCTGCCGTTATGGACAGCGCTGCTCGCGCTGTTGCTGCTGGGTACGCCAGTTGGCGCCGCACGCGCGGTGGGCCTGGCCTGCATCGTTGGGGGTGATTTGCTGGTTGGAGGCGCCAGCCTGCTGCATGCGCTGGATGGCAGCGGCGTCTGGCGTGGCGATCTGTTTTTCATCGGCGCGTCCATGACCTGGGCCACCTACAGCGTGCTGTCGCGCAAGCATGCGCTGGACGCGGTGCGTGCGACCATTGCCATTACTGCGTTTGGCTTTTTGACGTTTGTGCCGGTCTATACGGTCGTGACCTTGGCCGGTTGGGCGCCAGGGCATATCTGGACCGCGCCGGTGCATGACGTGGTGTTCCAGATGTTCTTCCAGGGCGTGGGCTCGGTGGTGATCTCCGGCATCACGTTCACCAAGATGATCCAGCACTACGGCCCGGTGCGCTCCACGATGATCACCGCGCTGGTGCCCGGTTTGTCGGCGCTGGCGGCGGTGGTGGTTTTGGGTGAGCCGCTGCAATGGAACCTGCTGGCCGGTCTGGCGCTGGTGACGGTGGGTATTTCGTTTGGTGTATACAAGGCAAAGCCCGTGCCATCTGCTACTGAAAACATAGCTGCCCACGCACAGAATACGGGCGTCGGAGCCTGATTTTCCTTGTAATTCATGAATCTTCTCGCCTTTGATACCAGTACCGAAATACTGAGCGTTGCCGTCTCGCGCGCAGATGTGGGCGGCGCGGCCGGTGCACAACTGTGGCAATACAGCGGCACCGGTGGCGCACACGCCTCGACCGACTTAATCCCCACGGTGCTGAGCCTGATGCAGCAAGCGGGTTTGGCGATAAACGCGCTGGACGCAATCTGCTTCGGCTGCGGTCCGGGCTCGTTTACCGGGCTGCGCACTGCCTGTGCCGTTGCGCAGGGGTTGGCATTTGGTGCGAATGTGCAGGTGTTGCCAGTGGACAGTTTGTTGTCAGTCGCCGAAGAGGCACGCTTTACGGCGATGGCCGATGTTGCACAGACGGAAGTCGTTGCCTTGCTCGACGCGCGTATGGACGAGATGTACATGGCCCGCTTTGCTTGGGGCCACGGACGTTGGACCACTGTGTCGGGCGATGTGCTGGTGCGCCCTGAAAACTTTGCTGCGCAGAACGCCGCGGCAGTGACCTTGGCGGGCAATGTGTTCGTGGTCTACGAACAGCGTATGGCGGATGTGATGCAGCGCCTGCAATGTGTGACGGCATTGCCTACCGCCACGGCCATGCTGCGCCTGGCGCCGCAATTGCTCGCCGCGGGCAAGGCCGTGCCTGCCGACCAGGCCCTGCCCAGCTATATCCGCGACAAGGTGGCCAAAACCACCGCAGAGCGCATGGCCGAGAAAGCCGCCGCAACACCATGAACGCCCGCATGCAGCCTGCAGAAGCGAGGTTCGAACCCATGCTGGCGCCGTGGCTGGACGCGGTGCTGCGCGTGGAGCAGGCGGCCTATGAGCACCCGTGGAACTACACCAACTTTATGGACGCGCTGCACTCGGGCTACCAGGCGCAGATGTTGGTGGCGGACGGGACATTAATTGGCTACTTTGTGGCGATGAAGGGCGTCGATGAAGTGCATCTGCTCAACGTCACCGTGGCGCCCGAGTTCCAAGGCCAGGGCTGGGCCAGGCTGATGCTCGATGCGCTGACGCTGTGGGCACGCTCGCAAGCCGCGCTGTGGCTGTGGCTGGAAGTCCGCGTGGGCAATGTGCGTGCCCAGCGGGTCTACGAGGTGAATGGCTATCGCGTGGTGGGCCAGCGCAAGCAGTACTACCCGGCCTTTCATGGGCTTCGCGAAGACGCGATCGTGATGAGCCTGCGTCTCTGAACGTACACTGAAGCCATGAGTCTGGACCTCGACGATCGCCAACGCGCCATGCTGCAGGAAATGCACGTGCCGGTGTGGCTGCCGCGCGCTGAAGTGGCCGAGGCTTTGGCGGATACAACGGTTCGCGTTGCGCTTGTTGAAACGCAGCGCTTGACGGTGAACGATTCGAACAGGCCTTCGACAGAGCCTGTCCTGAGCATGACGAAGGGCTCGGCCCGAACGGAGGTGCTTGTTCAGCGCAGCGCTGAGCCCTCAACACCAGCTGGCGTCATGCCCGCGCTCGATGGCCTGGGCTGGCCCGCGTTGCGCGAGACGGCGATGGCGTGCCAGGCCTGTGGTCTGTGTGCAGGGCGCAAGAACACGACATTGACGGCACCCACCACGCAGCAAGTGGACTGGCTGATCGTCGGCGACCCGCCGGATGAAAACGAAGACCGCAGCGGCCAGCCGTTTGTGGAGCAGGCCGGGCAATTGCTGGACACCATGCTCAAGGCAGTTGGCGCGCGCCGCACTGTGGGTCAGAACAGCGAGGCGCAAACCGCATTCGCGACCGATGTCGTCAAATGCCGCCCGCCGCAGGGGCGCAACCCACAACCCGCCGAGTTGGCGCAGTGCGCGCACTTTTTGCAGCGCGAGATCGCCTTGCTGCAGCCCAAGGTGATACTGGCGATGGGGCGCTTTGCGACTCAGAGTCTGTTGGCAGAGCTACCCGAACTGGCCTTGCAACCCTTAGGCAAATTGCGTGGCACGGTGTACCGCTACCACGGCGTACCGGTGGTGGTGACCTACCACCCCAAGGTGTTGCTGCGTGCCAGCGCCGACAAGGCCAAGGCATGGGCCGATCTGTGCCTGGCGATGGATGTGGTGCA
>JAYWAV010000202.1:0-4801 GCA_043782015.1 Rhodoferax sp.
GAGCAGCTGGACTTCCCGGTGGTGTACGCCTCCGGCATCAACGGCTGGTCGTCGCTGGAAGAGGGCGAGCAGGGCGAGCAGTGGGGCCCCGACATGTCGGCCCTGTTCAATACCGTTCTGAAGCACGTGCCCTCGCAAAAGGGCGACCCTGAAGCGCCGTTGCAACTGCAAATTTCCGCCCTGGATTTCTCCACATTCGTGGGACGTATTGGTGTGGGCCGTATCAGCCAGGGTACGATCAGGCCGAACATGGACGTCGTGGTCATGGAAGGGCCGGATGGCAAGACCGTCAAGGGCCGTGTCAACCAGGTTCTGACCTTCCAGGGTCTGGAGCGCGTGCAGGCCACCGAAGCGGGTCCTGGCGAAATCGTGCTGATCAACGGTATTGGCGACATTGGCATTGGCGTCACAGTGACTGATCCGATCAGCCCTGCGCCATTGCCCATGCTCAAGGTCGATGAGCCGACCCTGACGATGAACTTCTGCGTGAACACCAGCCCGCTGGCTGGCCGCGAGGGCAAGTACGTCACCAGCCGCCAAATCTGGGACCGCCTGCAAAAAGAACTGCAACACAACGTCGCGCTGCGCGTCAGCGAAACCGGCGAAGAAGGTATCTTCGAAGTCATGGGCCGTGGCGAATTGCACCTGACCATCCTGTTGGAAAACATGCGCCGCGAAGGCTATGAGATGGCGGTTTCCAAACCCCGCGTGATGTTCCGCGACATCAACGGCGAGAAGCATGAGCCGATCGAGCTCGTCACTGCTGACGTGGAAGAAATCCACCAGGGCGGTGTCATGCAAGCCCTGGGTGAGCGCAAGGGCGAGCTGGTGAATATGGAGCCCGACGGCCGTGGACGTGTCCGTCTGGAATACCGTATTCCTGCCCGTGGCCTGATCGGTTTCTCCAACGAATTCCTGAACCTGACCCGTGGTTCCGGTCTGATCTCCAACATTTTTGACAGCTACGAGCCGCATAAGGGTGACATCGGTGGCCGTAAAAACGGTGTGCTGATCTCCATGGACGCGGGTGAAATCTTCACCTATGCCCTGGGCAAACTGGACGACCGCGGCCGCATGTTCGTGAAGCCCAATGACCCGGTGTACGAAGGCATGATTGTGGGTATCCACAGCCGTGACAACGATCTCGTCGTCAACGCCACGCGTACCAAGCAGTTGACCAACTTCCGCGTGTCCGGCAAGGAAGATGCGATCAAGATCACGCCGCCGATTGAATGCACGCTGGAATACGGTGTGGAATTCATTGAGGACGACGAGCTGGTCGAAATCACGCCCAAGTCGATCCGTCTGCGCAAGCGCCACTTGACGGAAAGCGAACGCAAGCGCGCCGGCAGGTAATGTGGCCCCCACGCTCCACCGCTGCGCGGGTCGCTGCCCCCCGAGGGGGCTAATTCTTCTTGGGGCGGCCCGGCGAAGAATTGCCTTTGCCGCCCCACAAGGCGTAGGCGTTCGAGCTTGAAACTAACCCACAACCGGGCGGTGTTTCTGATGGTGGCGGTGACCCTGATGTGGTCTACCGCCGGAGTCGTAACACGCCATCTGGAATTCGCCCGCAGCTTTGAGGTCACCTTCTGGCGGGCGCTTTTCACGGTACTTAGTCTGCTGGTCATCCTGCCTCTAATTCAGGGCTGGGATGTCTTTCGGAAAATCCGCGAGGCCGATGCTCCTTTCTGGATCTCCGGCGTCTGCTGGGGCGTCATGTTTACCGCTTTCATGGTGGCACTCACGCTCACCAGCGTCGGCAATGTGCTGGTCACGATGGCTTTGGGGCCATTGCTGACAGCCCTGATTGCCCGTATTTTCATCGGCCACAAGATTCCCTTGCGCACCTGGGTTGCCATCATGGTGGCCGGTGCTGGCATTGCCTGGATGTACTCCGAGCAATTGGCCGAAGGTTCCCTGTTGGGAACGCTAGTGGCGCTGTGCGTTCCCTTTGCAGTAGCCACCAACTGGACCATGACGCAACATGCACATGCCCAGGGCCATGATGTGGACCTAGTGCCCGCAGTGCTGGTTGGCGCGGCTATCTCTGCGATTGCAACATTCCCGCTGGCTTTTCCTTTTGAGGCCAATGCGCACGACATTACTTTGCTGGGACTGTTGGGCGTCGGGCAGTTGGCCATCCCTTGTGTGCTAAGCGTGATGTGCGCTCGCGTACTCAAGGCGCCCGAAATTTCACTGCTAGGCCTTTTGGAAGTGATCTTTGGTATCTTGCTGGCTTGGGTTGGCGCTAACGAAGTGCCTACAGTCACAGTATTGACTGGGGGCGCACTGGTAATTGGTGCGCTGGTAGCCAACGAAATCATTGGATGGAGACAACGCATATGAGCACAGTGTCGGGTGGTGGTTCGGACATTTTTGTCTTGACGGAAGTACGTGGTCAGCTGGGTTGCATCACGTTAAACCGTGCGAAGGCACTGAATGCACTGAACCTGGACATGGTGCGTCGCCTGACCGCCATCCTGCTGGAATGGCAACACGACCCGGCAGTGAAAGCCGTTGCCATCCGCGGCACCAACAAGGCCGGCAACTTTGGCGGGTTTTGTGCTGGGGGAGATATCCGCTTCTTCCACCAGGCAGCGTTGGCGGGCAACCCGGAACTGGAAGACTTCTTCACCGAGGAGTACGCACTCAACCATCTGATCCACCACTACGGCAAACCCTATATCGCCTTCATGGACGGCATCGTCATGGGAGGCGGCATGGGGATCAGCCAAGGCGCTTCCCACCGGCTGGTCACGACCAACACCAAGATGGCAATGCCGGAAACCAATATCGGCCTGTTCCCGGATGTCGGTGGCGGCTACTTCCTGAGTCGTTGCCCTGGACGAACTGGCGAGTGGTTGGCGCTGACCGGGGAGATGCTGGACGCCGGTACCGCGATCGCACTGGGTCTTGCAGATACCTGCCTGGATGCCACGCGTCTGCAGGAAGCCTGGGATGCCCTGGCCGACGTAGACCTGGCAAAAGAAGGCAAACTGCAGTTGTGGCTTGCTACATTTTCAATAGCTTGTCACGCATATTCCACGGGCGCTATAGGCCAAATTGACCAATATTTCTCTCTGGAGTCGGTAGGCGCCATCGTTCGCGCGCTAGAGGCCGACGCATGCGACTGGGCGCAACATACCGCCGCGACATTGCACAAGCGCTCGCCGCTGATGCTGCATGTCGTGTTGGAGCAAGTGCGGCGCGCACGTGGAATGACGTTGGCTGATGACTTACGCATGGAGCGTGATTTGGTACGCCACTGCTTTCAGACTGCCCACCTTCAACGCTCAGGCGCCGCTAGCGAAACTGTGGAAGGCATCCGCGCGCTAGCGGTGGACAAGGATCATGCACCGCAATGGAATCCGCTACGGATTGAAGATGTAACGCCAGAGATGGTTACGCCTTTTTTCACCAGTCCGTGGCCAGTGCATGCCCATCCACTGGCCGCTTTGAAATAGTTCAGCGGCTGCGGTCTTTCATCGCACGCTCGACTTCCCGCTTGCCTTCGCGGTCCTTGATCGTGTCACGTTTGTCGTGTTCAGCCTTGCCCTTGGCCAAAGCCACTTCGCATTTCACCTTGCCTGATTTCCAGTGCAGGTTGATCGGCACCAGCGTGTAGCCCTTTTGCTCCACCTTGCCAATCAGCCGCTTGATCTCTTCCCTGTGCATCAGCAGCTTTTTGGTGCGCACGTTGTCCGGGTTCACATGGCTGGAAGCCGTGTGCAGCGGGTTGATCTGCAGACCGATGATGAACAGTTCGCCATTGCGGATGACCACATAGCCATCGGTGAGTTGCACCTTGCCTTCCCGCAGGGATTTGACCTCCCAGCCTTCCAGCACCAGACCCGCCTCAAAACGCTCTTCGAAGAAGTAGTTGTATGCGGCCTTTTTGTTGTCGGCAATGCGGGAATTGGTTTCGGGTTTCTTGGCCATGGATGGAATTTGGGGGCGACAGACGGGATTGAAAGAGACCTGACAGGCTCTGACTACAATCCCGCGCAGGCCCCCATTCTATGAAAACTGTTCACAAGTCCGTTCTGATCTGGTACACGCCACTTGAAATGTATGAACTGGTCACGGATGTTGCGAGCTACCCGCAGTTTTTGCCGTGGTGCGATCACGCCACGGTGCTGGACACGCACCCGGATGGCGTCACTGCCGAGGTCGGCATCTCCTTCGGCGGAATCCGTCAGGCTTTCACTACACGCAACACCCACACCAAGCCTGATCGTGTGGACATTGAGATGATTGATGGCCCATTCTCCAAACTGGCTGGCCATTGGCATTTCCAAGCGCTGGGCGACGGTTCGCAGCGCGCGGCCAAAGTGGAATTGCTACTGGATTACGGTTTTGACAATGCGGCATTGGCAGCATTCATCGGCCCTGTCTTTGACAAGATTGCAGCCAGCTTCGTCGATGCGTTCGTCAAGCGTGCGCAGCAGGTGTATGGCGAATAGGGCTGTCGTCAAGATTGAGGTTGTGTTCGCACCCAACCCTCGCTTGGTTAGGCGTGTAGAACTTGAGTTGCCTGCCGGAAGCACGGTGGAGCAGGCCTTGCAAGTTAGTAGTTTGATATCAGGACTGACACCACAAGAGCGCAAAGGTTTGGAAGTAGGTGTCTGGGGGCGAAAGGTAGCCACAGGCCATGCACTGCGAGACCGGGACCGGGTGGAGTTCTACCGACCCTTAAAGGTTGACCCAAAGGTGGCGCGCCGGGAACGCTTTGCGCAACAAGGCGCAAAAACTGCCGGACTTTTTTCCAAGCGCCGGGAGGGCGCCAAGTCCGGGTACTAGC
>JAYWAV010000203.1:0-13166 GCA_043782015.1 Rhodoferax sp.
TTGCTGAGGCGAGCCTGACATTCGTTGCGGTTTATGGGTTGTGCAGCGCAACCGGACAATCTCAGAGCGCTGCCTTGATGCTGGCAGCGCTATCCATGGCCAGCTCACCGGCGACCATTTTGCGTGTGATCAACGAGCAGCGCAGCTCCGGGCAAGTCACCGAACGCATCTTGCATCTGGCGGCGATGAACTGTGTGCTGGCGGTTTTTGCTTTTAAAGTGATTGTCGGGCTGGTTGTGTTCCAGACGTCGGGCAGCATTTGGGAAGCAAGCTATAGCAGCCTGATCACCCTGGTCGCATCGGTCTTGGTCGGGGCCATGGCCGGGATTCTGGTTCCAGCCATGTTGCGCACCGTCAGACGCAGTGGGCAGGACAGCACACTGGCGTTTGCGGTTGGCATCATCTGCGTGGTGGCACTGGCGCACAGCCTGAAGTTGTCTCCGGTATTGGCGGCATTGACCTTTGGTCTGTCAGCCCGCCACAGACGCGCGCACCCCATTGCGTCGCAGCACGGTTTCGGAGCGCTGGGCGATTTGTTGTCTGTGTTGCTGTTTGTATTCGTTGCCTCGACGATTGAGTGGCGTCAGGCGATGGCAGGCATTGGTCTGGGAGTCGCCATCGTTGTGGTGCGCCAGCTTGCCAAGTTGGTCGGCATCGGACTGTTCGCCCATTTCAGCGGCACATCGTGGCGCAAAGGCCTATTGGTGGGCGTCGCCAGCGCGCCGATCTCTGCATTCGTCATTCTTGTGCTGGAGCAAACGCGCCACTTGGGCATCAATTTGGTGGATCAACTGTCACCGCTCGCAGCGGCGGCGCTCACCATGGAGATCCTCGCACCTGTCTGCACGCAGGCCGCCCTGAGATGGGCCAAAGAAATCCACGAAACCAAGGAGTCCTGACATGCCTCTGGAAACTTTCAAGACATCCGCCGCACTGAGCTTGGGCGTGGAGTTGGAGTTGCAGTTGGTCAGCCTCAGCGACCTCGACCTGGCGGCCGCAAGTCCAGACATGCTGGAGCTCTTAAGGCGCCAACCCTTTCCGGGCATTGTCACGCCGGAGGTAACTGAAAGCATGATCGAGATCGCGACCACCGTGCACACCAGCCACCCGGCATTGCTGGCCGAATTGCAGGCCATGCGCGACACCCTGGTCGAGGCAGCAGACTATCTGAACATTGGCATTTGCGGTGGTGGAACCCATCCATTCCAGTTGTGGTCAGACCGCCGGATTTTCAGAAAGCCGCGCTTTCAGGAAGTGTCCAAGCTGTATGGCTACCTGACCAAGCAGTTCACGATTTTCGGGCAACACGTTCACGTCGGTTGCGAAAACGGCGATGAGGCCATGTACCTGCTGCACGCGCTGAACCGTTATGTTCCCCATTTCATTGCGTTGTCGGCCTCGTCACCCTTTGTGCAGGGCCATGACACCCTGTTTAACTCGGCACGCCTGAATTCGGTCTTCGCGTTCCCCATGAGCGGGAGGGCCCCATTCCTGCTGAAGTGGGACGAATTTGAAAGCCAGTACTTCGCAAAAATGGAACGCACCGGCTTTGTCAAAAGCATGAAGGATTTCTATTGGGACATTCGGCCCAAGCCTGAATACGGAACGATTGAATTGCGTGTCTGTGATACCCCGCTGTCTGTGGACCGGGCGGCAGCGCTGGCCTGCTATTTGCAGGCGCTATGCAAATATCTGCTAGCCCGCAATGAGCCGCCCCCGGCCGAAGACGACTACCTGGTCTACAACTACAACCGCTTTCAGGCCTGTCGGTTTGGCTTGGACGGAGTCCTCTCACACCCCAAAACCTATGAGCAAATTTCCCTGCGCGAGGATATTCTCGCTACGCTTCGGAGGGTGCAGGCGGATGCCGATGAATTGAACTGCGGCCCGGCGCTGGAGCACATCTACATGGCCACTAACGGTGGGAGCGACGCCCACTATTTACGGGAAGCCTACAACGACCAGGGCGGTGTCGAGGGAATGGTCGATTCCGCACTGCGACGCTTCCGACAAGACTGAGTTCAGCCTGTACGTGGCGGAATTCGTCGGTAAACGCGCCATAATTACCATGTCGTTTTAGGAAGCCCAACAGGGTTGCTCGCCATGAAACTCAGTGCGTTGCTGGAAAAGCAGTTCATTCTGCCCAGCATCCCCAAAGTGGTTGCCTTGCTGCTGGTCGAGCTCGACCGGCCCGAGGTGAGCCTGAACAAGATCAACCAGCTCATCAGCACGGACCCCGCGCTGACCACCCGTTTGCTGCAGTTGGCAAACTCCGATTTTTACAAGCTCACTGGCAGGATCACCAGCGTATCCGAAGCGCTGGCGCTGCTCAAACTGGCCGAAGTGCGCAACATGGCGCAAGCCGCCGCCGCATCGGCGTCGATGAAGGCGGTGCCGGGTATCAATTTGCAGCAATTCTGGGACTACAGCCTCAACGTAGCCCGCGTGTCGCGGGCGCTGGCGGGTGTGGTGAAGCAAAACCAGCAAGCGGCGTTTACCTGTGGGCTGATTCATTGCATTGGCGAATTGGCGATGCACCTGGCGATGCCCGAAGAGATAGCCCGGCTGAATGAAGAAGTCGCCCCGCTGGATCTGAAGCGCGCCCGCCTCGAGCGGCGTGAGTTCGGGTTTTGCTATGCCTTGGTGGGCGCGGGCTATGCCCGCCAGTGGCAATTTCCGCAGCCCATGATCGACGCGCTGGAACACCAGTACGAGCCGTTTGAAAACAATGTCTATGAGCCGCTGGCCGGCGTGATCCACCTGGCCACCTGGCGCGCGCGCTGCAAGGAAGCCGGCCTGAGCGAGAAAGGCATGGCCGTCAGCTACCCCGATTCGGTCGGCGTTGCGCTTGGGCTAGACATTGATATGGCTTTGCAACAAGACCCGTTTGACTGGTCAGCCCATACGTGACCCCCACGCTTTATTGAATGAACGCACTTCAACTCTACGCAGGCCCCAAGGCGCTCCAGGCGATTCTCCAAAACGGCCTTAACCCCCAAGACATACGTACCATCGCCGGCGCAGCCGGTGGCCCCAAGGGCTTGATACTCGGTCCGCTGGACCGGTTTATCTTTGGCGACTGGCTCACCCGCAGCCATCAGCCCATCGATCTGGTCGGCGCGTCCATTGGCGCATGGCGCATGTCGACTGCCTGTCTGCTCGATCCTGTCAAAGCTTTCAAGCGGCTCGAAAACGATTACATCCGCCAGCACTACGAGCTGGCACCCGGACAAAAGCGCCCCTCGGCTGACATGGTTAGCGAACTGTTTGGCCAAAACCTGCAGGCCTTTTATGGTGGCCGGGTGCACGAAGTGCTGGACCACCCGCGCTATCGGCTGCATATCGTCACGTCGCGCGGACGGCATGTGCTCAACAGCGAACACAGCCTGCGCACACCGCTGGGCTACCTGGGTGCGTTCTTGACGAATACCGTGCACCGCAAGGCCATGGGCGCCTGGCTGGAGCGGGTGGTGTTCTCCAGTCCGAATGCCGAGGGTCACAGCGCAGCGCTTCCCTTCGGCACCGCGGATTACCGCACGCGCCAGGTTGTATTGAGCGAGCGCAACTTCAACCCCGCGCTGCAGGCCAGTTGCTCCATTCCGTTCGTATTGAAGGCCGTCCACAACATCCCCGGCGCGCCACCCGGCGCCTACTGGGACGGCGGCATCACCGACTACCACCTGCACCTGAACTACCCGGCCGCACCATCCGCTATGGAAAACATAGCTGCTCACGCACAATCCACTGGCGCTAGCGGCGCAAATGATGCCGTAAATGGTATGCAAAACGGCATCGTGCTGTACCCGCATTTCCAGAAAGCCGTCGTACCCGGTTGGCTGGACAAGGGCCTGAAATGGCGCCACAAGGCGACCCACCATCTGGACACCATGCTGCTCTTGGCGCCGAATCCCGAGTGGGTCAAAACCCTGCCCAACGGCAAGCTGCCGGACCGCACCGATTTCACCCGCTACGGGCAAGACCTGGCCAGCCGCGTCAGGGCCTGGACGACTGCTACCTCGGCCAGCGAACAGATGGCCGCCGAATTTTCTGCCTGGCTGGACAAACCAGACGCTTCCAAAATCTTGCCCCTATGAACCGATGGATACAACGGCTGGCCCGCGCGGCACTGCGGGCCTGGATGGCTTGTGCCTTGTTTGGCGCCGCCAAGGCGATGGCGCAAACGGTTTGGCGCGTCGCGCAATTTGCGCTTCTGCTGGAACCCCAATTTGAGACCAGCACGATTCAGGGCACGCTGCTGATGGATGCCGTGTCTTGACGACCCCTCGGTGCGCGCCCCGTTCAGCCTGACGCTGGTTTTGCCACCCGCGCTGTTGTCCGCGGGAAATGGCCTGCTGGATTCTGTACAGTTGCAGGGTGATGGCAAGGTCGTGCATGCTTGGCGCATGGAGTCGCCAGTGCCTAGCTATCTGTACGGCTTTGCGGTGGGCAAATTCACACAGACACAGGAGTCTGCGGGCAATACCTCGCTGCATTACTTCGGCCCGTCCAACCTGTTTACGTCGGCTTCGTTGCAGCAAGTGTTTGCCGAAAGCGCCGACATACTGGCCTTTTACGCGCAGCGCGCTGGCGTGCCGTATCCCTACTCTGCGTATCGGCAAGTGCTGCTCAACGGCCAGGCGGCACAGGAGATGGCCAGCTTCTCCATCATGGGCGCACGCTATGGCACGCGCGTATTGGCCGAGCCGCAATCCATCTGGCTGGGCGCGCATGAAATGGCGCACCAGTGGTGGGGCAATGGCGTGACCAACAAGTCGTGGCGGCATTTCTGGCTCAACGAAGGCATTGCCACCTTCATGACCTGCGCCTATATGGAGCACCGTTTCGGCTTGGCCGAATACCAGCGGCAGATTGACGCGTCCCGCGTCAAATACCAGGCCATTCGTGCTGCAGGTCTGGACAAGTCGCTGGTGTTTGCCGACTGGGATAAGCCCACATCGGCAGACCGCTCATTGGTGTACGACAAGGGTGCGCTGGTGATGCATGAGCTGCGCGGCTACTTGGGCGAAGAGAAGTTCTGGAAGGGTTTGAAACACCACACGCAGAAGCATTGGGGCCAGTCGGTGGAAACGGCAGACTACCGCAAGGCCATGGAGGTGGCGACGTGCGTCGACTTGTCGGCTTTTTTCAAGCAGTGGGTGGAGATCCCCTCAAGCAAGCCGTAGCAACCCGCAGGATGTTTAGCGCACGCCGCCCGGCGTTGCAAAGCTAACTTCCTCGGCCTTGGCCGTGCCATTCTTGCGACCCGGGTAGCTCAGCCAGGTCATCGCGATGTTGAGGTCTTGCACCAGGGTTTGTGCCTCCAGCGCAGTGCCGTCGCCCAGGTCCATGGTCTTCGTGGTGTGCGCGTCTTTGACCAGCGTCAAGTCGTAGCCGCGCTCCAGGGCGCCGTAGGCGGTTGCCCGAATGCACCAGTTGGTAGCGCAGCCGGCCAGCACGATGTGGGTCGCGCCCAGTTTGGCCAGTTCGGCATCGAGAGAGGTTTGCTCAAAGGACGAATTGAAATTCTTGTGGATCAGTGGCTCGCCCGCGGCAGGCACCAGCTCGGGTGCCCATTGCCATTCAGCGCTGCCGTGAACCAGCTCTTCGTCCGCGTGCTGCACCCAGATCACCGGCACGCCTTCGGCACGCGCGCGCTCCACTGCGCACGCCACATTACCAACGATGCGCGGCGCTTCCCATGCGCCCTTCACCACGTCGACCTGTACGTCCACGACCATCAAAACGCCTTTGTTGCCTTCGCGTACCGTTGCCATGGCAGTTTCCTTTAGTTGCTAGTCGATGATTTGAAACGTCGCGCCTACCGCCAACTCACCCGAGTACAGCGCATCGGCCCGCAGGCCGCCTTTAGCAACAAACCGCTTGACCACCTGGGCGGGGCCCAGCGCAGGCGTGGCCAACCGTTCGCCCAACCCGAGGCAAGGCTCGCACAACTCCCTGCCGCGAAAGCGCGAACCGCCGACAGTGAACGTATGCCCGACCAGCGCGTTCAAACGAACGCCGCGCACCACCACATTGCGGCCCGTGACGGAAAGGTCGCGCGGTAAACCCTGTTCATCGAAGAACGCTTCAATCTCTTCGGCTTCGATAAAGCTGATGTTTTGGCCCGCGTCGTCATTGCGGCCGAAATGCCGGTCGCCCTCAATGCCCGAGCCTGCGACGATGCGCACGGCCTGGTGTTCGGCCTGCTGGCCACCGGGGGTAGGGCGAGTGAAAATTCTTTCAATGGTCATTGGGTATCCTTTTTCACTTCCACTGTTGCCCGAATCGTGAGCGGCAGCCCCTTGCGCAGCGTGCTGACGCCCACCACAGAGCGCGCATGCAGGCCAGCAGCGCCAAAGACTTCGAAAAGAAGGTCTGACGCCCCATCCAGCACCCGGGCGTGGTCTTCAAACTCGGGCGTGGTGTTGAGCGAACCATGCAGTTCAACGACGCGCGCAACTCTGTCCAGCGAACCGAGCTGGTTGCGAATCACGCTGAGCAAACCCAGGCACGCAGAGCGCGTGAACGCATAGCCCTCCTCCGCCGAATACTCCCGCCCGATCCGGCCTCTGGGCAGCTTGCCATCGATCGGCAGCGGGGCTTTAGCTGAAAGAATCAGTAGATTGCCGGTTTGCACTGCGGCCGAATAGTTGCCAGCGGGTGGGCTGGCGACGGGGAGCACGAGGCCTAGGTCTTTGATGCGTTGTTCGGCGCTCATTGGATTACCTTTCTGTGCTTGCGATCTTGCGCATTTGTGCCAACACGATCTTGTCGCCATACTTCGTTAGCTCGAAGACTTCGTAGCCGCGGCGCTCGTAAAACGCAACGTTGCCCGGCACCAGCGTGTTCGTTGTCAATTCAAAGCGTTCGACGTCAGGATGTACCTGCTCGATGGCGCTAAGCAGGGAGGCGCCGATACCGCGCCCCTGGTAAGACGGCTCAACGCTCACGCCGCGTATGGTGCAAACAGACCCATCCACAAGGCCCCGTGCAGAGCCAATGATTCGTTCATCGTCTCGGACCGTGAGAACGGTTTGCGTGCGGATGTGCAGATCAATTGCGGCCACTTCTTCTGTGAGCGGAGGAATCTGCAAGGTCTCGCTGAGGCGGCCTTCCTCTGCGAAGGCACGCATCTGGATGGCATGAATGATGGCCGCGTCGGCAGGGACCGCAGGTTGGATTGGGTACATTTTGTGAAATACCTACCGCGAATCTACAACGACTGCGCCAGCATCTCGCGGTATTCCGCTTCCGTCGCAATCCGCGGGTTGGTCTTGTGGCAGTGGTCGGCCATCGCGCCGACGATGATCTGGTCGAACTGGCTGGCGTCCACGCCCATTGCGGCCAGGCCGGTGGGTAGCCCCAAGCGGGCGTTCATGTCCTTGATGGCGGGGCCGATGTCACTGGCGGTTGGCAAGCCCATGGCATGCGCCATGCGTTGCAGGCGGTTTTCCCTTTGGATGGATTCGGCCGAAGCGTTGAACGCGATGATCGCAGGCAAGAACATTGCGTTCAGCGTGCCGTGGTGCAGGCGCGGGTCCACGCCGCCCAGGCTGTGGCTCAAGGAGTGCACACAGCCAAGGCCTTTTTGAAACGCCATCGCGCCTTGCATGCTGGCACTCATCATGTTCATGCGGGCTTCGCGGTCGCTACCATCCGCCGTGGCCTTGGCAATATTGGCCCAACCGCGCGCCAGGCCGTCCAGCCCAATTCCGTCGGCGGGTGGATTGAAGGCCGGGGCCATGAAGGTTTCCATGCAGTGGGCGATGGCGTCCATGCCGGTGGCAGCGGTGAGCTTGGGCGGCAGGCCCAGCGTCAGCTCTGGGTCGCAGATAGCGGTCTTGGGCACCAAGTGCCAGCTGTGGAAGCCAAGCTTGCGATGGTCGTCGACGATGACGATGGCGCCGCGGGCCACTTCGCTGCCGGTGCCGCTGGTGGTGGGCACGGCAATGATGGGGGCGACCTTGTCAGTGATGCGTGGCGAGCCGCCCAGGATGGTGGCGTAGTGGGTCAGCGGGCCCTCGTGTGTGGCTGCGATGGCAACACCCTTGGCACAGTCGATGGCGGAGCCACCACCGACCGCAATCAGGCCATCGCAGTGGTTGGCTTTGTAGACCTCAACCGCGGCGCGCACGGCGGCTTCTGTGGGGTTGGAGGGCGTTTGGTCAAACACAGCGACCGTCATGCCCGGCAGGGCATCCAGTGCTTTTTGCAATACGCCAACCGCCTTGACGCCAGCGTCAGTGACCACCAGCGGGCGGGTGATGCCAACGCGCTCACACTCTTGTTTGAGGAGCTTCACAGCGCCGAATTCAAACTGGATTTGTGTCACGTAGTAGATAAAGGCCATGTTGTTCAGACGTGTAGGATGGGATAAATCGCACTGTACCAAGAACGTTAAAGAATATGAGTCACCCCCGTAACCCCCAGACCCTTTTGACACCGGCAATGCGTGGCGTGCTGCAGCGCATGGAGCGCGCCGGTCATCCGCCGTTTTACATGCTGAGCCCTGCACAGGCGCGTGCGGCGTATATCGCGGGCTCTGGCGTGTTGGAGCTGCCGATGCAGCAACTGCAGCGGGTGGAAAGCTTCACGATCCCCGCGCGGGATGGCTTTGACATCCCCGTGCGCTTGTACGCGCCTGGTGGCGTCGCGTTGCCAGTATTGGTGTACTTTCATGGCGGCGGATTCACGATTGGCAACATCGCGACGCACGACGGCCTGTGCCGCCAGTTGGCCCATTTGGCGCAATGCGCCGTGCTGTCGGTGGACTACCGGCTGGCGCCAGAGTTCAAGTTTCCGACCGCGCACGAAGACGCGTGGGACGCGGTGCAATGGGTCGCGCGCGAAGGCAAGAATCATGGGCTGGATGGCACCCGCATGGCAGTGGGCGGCGACAGTGCGGGCGGCACGTTGTCTGCGGCCTGCGCCATCGAGGCGCGCAATGCGGGCCTGCCGCTGGCTTTGCAACTGCTGATCTACCCCGGCTGCGCGGGCCACCAGGACACGGCATCGCACCGCAACTTTGCCAAAGGCTTTGTGCTGGACGAGCCGAGCATCACCTACTTTTTTACCCAATACCTGCGCAGCCCGTCAGACCGGGATGACTGGCGCTTTGCGCCGCTGGATGGCAAGACAACGAACGGCGAAGTAGTCGATCTGGCGGGCGTCGCGCCGGTGTGGATGGGCTTGGCAGAATGCGACCCCCTGGTGGACGAGGGCGTCACGTACGCGGACCGGTTGCGCATGGCCGGTGTGCCGGTCGATCTGGAAATTTACCGTGGCGTGGTGCACGAGTTCATCAAGATGGGCCGCGCTGTTCCTGAGGCGACACAAGCCCAAGCAGACGCCGCCAGCGCATTGAAGAAAGCCTTTAACCCATGAGTTCCAACGCTTCCAGATTCCGTTTTTCCCACCGCCTGCGCGTGCGCTGGGCCGAGGTGGACATGCAGCAAATCGTCTTCAACGCGCATTACTTGATGTACCTCGATACGGCGGTGACGGACTACTGGCGTGCGCTGGCCTTGCCATATCAAGCAACCATGCACGGCCTGGGCGGTGATCTGTATGTCAAGAAATCAACGCTGGAGTACCACGCATCAGCGCGATACGACGATTCGCTGGACATAGGCATGCGCTGCGCCCGCGTTGGCAATTCATCCATGGTGTTTGAAGGCGAGATTCGCTGCGGCGACAAATTGCTAGTTTCGGGCGAGCTGGTTTATGTGTTCGCCGACCCGAAAACGCAAAAGTCCAAACCCGTGGCGCAGGCTTTGCGTGATGCGTTGACTGCGTTTGAGGCGGGCGAACCCATGGTGCAAGTGGAGGTTGGAAATTGGGCCCAACTGCAAGCACCCACCACCCAGCTCCGCAATGGCGTGTTTCTGCAGGAGCAGGGGATTGCCGCAGGTGTCGTGTTTGATACGGCCGATGAAATCGCCGTGCACGCGTTAGCGACCAACCGGCTCGGGCACGCGGTGGGTGCTGGGCGCATGGTGCAGCAGGAACCTGGTGTAGGCCGCATTGGCCGCATGGCGGTTGACCGTTCGGTGCGCGGAAGCCGGGTTGGCTTATTGGTGCTAAAGGCACTGCTGGACGCGGCCAAAGCACGCGGGGACCATGAGGTGATGTTGCACGCGCAGATCAGCGCGAAGGCGTTTTATCTCAAGCGCGGCTTTGTGATTCGCGGGGATTACTTTGTAGAAGCGGGCATCACGCATATCGAGATGGTGCTGCCGCTTTAACGCGGCAATTTGCTGCCGGGCCGCCCCAAGGCTAATTAGCCCCCCTGGGGGGCAGCGACCTGCGCAGCGGCGGAGCGTAGGGGCCTAGAACCCCATTGATGCCAGCAAGTCGTCCACGTCGTTTTGTGCGAGCGCTGCGCTGGCGGCTTGCGGACCTTGCAGCTGGTGGGTTTCACCAGTGAATTCGGCAGTGGCTTCAACCGGCTTGAAATTGGCGGCGATTTGTTCAGGCGCGCTGTCCATCAGCAATTGCACCAACTGCACTTCGGTTCGGCCAATGATGTCGATGACCTTCTTGATCACCTGACCGGACAGATCCTGAAAGTCCTGTGCCATCATGATGTCGCTGAGCACTTCGCCTTCTTTCTCGGCAAAGGTAGCGGTGCGTTGCGCAAATTTACTGCAAACAATCAGCAAGCCGCGGGCGCGCTCTACGGTCAAATCGTCTTGTGCTGCCATGCGGGTCAGCGAGTCGGCCAGTTCATGGCCGCGCATGGCCAGGTCATCGCACTCAGGCTTGCCGGCATCCACCAGATTCAAAACTTTGTTGGCGGCCTCTTCTGTCATCTTGCCGACATGGGCCAAACGGTCGCGCGCATCGGGCATTTCGTCCACCACAGCATGCAGACCGCCCACCGCGCCCAGCACCGAAAAAGCCTCGTGCATTTCCCGCGTGATGGTGCCCAAGCGGGCAAATGCTTCGTCTTTACTGAGCTGAACTGACATGTGCGATTCCCATTTTTCGTTGTAGTTGCGCTGTTAGTTTACTGCCAGCTAGCAAACAGGTTTTTAAATATCTTCCAGCAACGGATAGGGCAACGGTAGAACGGTCAGTGGTAACTTGGTGGGAATGCCGAGCTGCAGGCTGCCGCGCTCCATGGCGGCAATCTGGCCAGACACGATGGCGTCATAACCACCACGTGGAGAGGCGGCCGCCTGCACGACGGTGGCAACGGGCTGCTCTGCATCATCGGGGGCAAAAACTCCATCCCCGGCCTGCAAGGGGCCATCGGCATGGACCAGAAATGCGCGTCGCTTCAACGTGCCACGGAACTGGCTGCGTGCCACGATCTCCTGACCGGGGTAGCAGCCTTTCTTGAAATTGACGCCGCCGACCGACTCGTAATTGAGCATTTGCGGCACGAACGCCTCGACCACCGGCTGGCTCAGCGTGGCGATGCCGCTGCGTACCTCGCTCCATAGCCACCATGGCAGGGCCAACGCAGGGCCAGGTGGCAATTCCGCATCCACCGGCGCTACCCAGATCTGCCTAGGGGTGCCATCTGCGGGATACAACTGAACCAGATATCCAGAGGAGAAAAGGCCTCTAGACCAAGCAGAATCTGCGTGGACAGCTATCGTTTGTGTAGCAGATCCGGCCAGCCCGCAGACCAGGAATTCATCTGTAGCATCGGTCAGCTTGGCCTTGGCGCGCATCACAAACATGGACAAGCGCTTCAGCGTGGCGACCAGGATATCGCGGCTGCAGACCAGCAGTACTTCGGTATCGCTGATCTTGAAACCAATGAAGCTGGCCTGCATGCGGCCTTTGGCGGTACAAAAAGCTGCCAGGCGGGCTTCTTGCTGGCCCAGCAGTGCAAAGTCCTGGGTCAGTTGGCCGTGCAGGAATTTGGCGGCGTCGTCGCCTTGCACGCGGATGACGCCAAGATGGGTCAGCTTGGCTACGCCATTGAGGCTGGTTGGCGTTTGCGTAATTTCAGTCATGCAGTGTGAATTATGATTCACCCCATATTGACACAAGGGACTTAAGGGTGCTCTGCATCTTCTGAGCTATGCGCATATTCCTCATTGCTGTGCTCGTGGCTGCATTGGGCACCGCTGGTGCAGCCTCTTACTGGCTGAACCAACCGCTGCCACAATCCGCGCCCATGCTGGATCTTGCAATCGAGCCAGGCTCCAGCGCCCGGGAAATTGCCAGAGACGCGGCCCAAGCCGGCTTGACTGTCAACCCATCTCTGCTGTACTGGTGGTTCCGCCTGTCGGGCCAATCGCGCCAGATCAAGGCCGGGAGCTATGAGATCGACGCGGGTACTACGCCGCGCAGTCTGCTGCGCAAGCTGGTGCAGGGCGAGGAAGCCTTGCGCAGTGTGGTTCTTCTGGAAGGCTGGAACTTTCGCCAGGTTCGCGAAGCGTTGAAAAGTGCAGACCAGCTCAAACCCTTATCCCAGGGCCTGTCTGACGCGGCATTAATGGAACAACTGGGCCGCCCGGGCGTGCACCCCGAAGGACGCTTTTTCCCGGACACCTACACCTACCCCAAGGGCTCCACCGACGTTCTGCTGCTGCAGCGCGCGATGCGCGCGATGGACAAGCGCCTGACTAAAGTTTGGGAGCAGCGCGACCCGTCGGTGGTGCTGCATTCACCCGAGCAAGCGTTGATACTGGCCAGCATTGTCGAGAAGGAAACTGGCCGCGAGAGTGACCGCACCATGGTGTCGTCCGTATTCAACAACCGGTTGCGCATTGGCATGCGGCTGCAAACTGATCCTACGGTGATCTACGGCCTGGGCGAAGCGTTCGACGGCAACTTGCGCAAGAACGATCTGTTGACCGACACACCCTGGAACACCTACACGCGTACCGGCCTGCCGCCCACTCCGATTGCGATGCCAGGCAAGAACTCGCTGCTGGCAGCAGTGCGGCCTGCGCCCTCCAAAGCCCTGTACTTTGTGGCGCGCGGCGATGGCACCAGCCAGTTCAGCGCATCGCTGGACGAGCACAATCGGGCCGTGAACAAATACCAACGCGGCCAATGAGCCGCACCGACACCCGCATGAACGGACTTTTCATCACCTTTGAAGGCATTGACGGTGCCGGCAAGTCCACCCACATCGACGCACTTGCGCGCGCGTTTGCCGACCAGGGCAGGGTGGTCAAGCGCACGCGCGAGCCCGGTGGTAC
>JAYWAV010000204.1:0-4793 GCA_043782015.1 Rhodoferax sp.
GGGGGGCAGCGACACGCATGAGCGGCAGAGCGTGGGGGGCTTTCGCCTTTACTTCTTGAGGCTGTCGCGGATTTCGCGCAGCAGCAAGACGTCTTCCGCCGTCGCCGGTTCAGCAGCGGGTGCCACTGGGGCTTCCTTTTTCATGCGGTTGATTTGCTTGATCATCAGGAAAATGATGAAGGCCAGAATTGCGAAATTCACTGCAACCGTAATGAAGCTGCCATAGGCAAACACCGGCACTCCGGCTTTTTTCAGCTCTGCCAAGGTGCTCGCGGTGCCTGCGGGGACTGTCCCCAGCACGACGAACAGGTTGGAAAAGTCCAGCTTGCCGACAATTGCGCCGATGACCGGCATGATCAAGTCACCGACCACGGAGTCCACAATCTTGCCAAAAGCGCCACCGATGATCACACCGACGGCTAGGTCAACGACGTTGCCCTTGACCGCAAATTCCTTAAATTCCTGAACCATTCCCATCGTGTGCTCCTTGTCTGGATTGGAAAATGAGGGCTATTGTCCATAAATCGAAGCGTGTCGGCGGCAGTTTCGGCGTTTCAAGCGTTGAAATGCCCTTTGGCCGTCAGCTACAATGCCCGCTTTCCCCTTGTAGCGATGTTCCCCGAGGATTCTCATGAGTGAAACCCCTGTCGACACCAAAAATATCGACTCCAGCAAGCGTACTTGGCTGATCGCATCCGGATGCGTTGGAGCAGTCGGCGGTTTGGCAACCGCAGTTCCTTTTGTGAGCACATTCCAGCCCTCTGAGCGCGCCAAAGCGGCGGGCGCAGCCGTGGAAGTGGATATCGGCGCCATCAAACCGGGTGAAAAAATCACAGTGGAGTGGCGCGGCAAGCCTGTCTGGATCGTGCGTCGCACACCGGAGCAGCTCGCTGAGTTGGGCAAAGTCACTGGCGAACTCGCAGATCCGGATTCCAAACGGAAGCCGTCCGAGCTGACTCCCGAATACGCCCGCAACGAAGCCCGCTCGATCAAGCCCGAATATTTTGTGGCCGTCGGAATTTGCACCCACCTGGGCTGCTCGCCGTCAGATAAATTTCAACTGGGAGCGCAACCGTCGCTGCCGGATGACTGGAAAGGTGGCTTTTTGTGCCCTTGCCACGGTTCTACTTTCGACATGGCTGGCCGGGTGTTCAAGAACAAACCGGCGCCGGACAATCTGGAAATTCCTCCGCACATGTACCTCTCCGACAGCCGCCTGGTGATCGGTGAAGACAAAAAAGCTTAAGGAACCAAAAGCATGGCTGAATTCAAGGAAGTGTCGCCCAACGCATCGGCGCAAGAGAAGCTGACGAACTGGTTTGAAAACCGTTTCCCGTCCGCTTTCGATGGATACAGGAAGCACATGTCGGAGTACTACGCTCCGAAGAACTTCAATATTTTTTACATCTTCGGCGCGCTGGCGATGCTGGTGCTGGTGATCCAGATAGTGACTGGTATTTTCTTGGTCATGCATTACAAGCCCGATGCCGCGCTGGCGTTCGGTTCGGTCGAATACATCATGCGCGACGTGCCATGGGGCTGGTTGATCCGCTACATGCACTCCACCGGGGCATCCGCCTTCTTTGTGGTGGTGTACCTGCACATGTTCCGTGGTCTGATCTACGGCAGCTACCGCAAACCGCGTGAGCTGGTCTGGGTCTTCGGTTGCGCGATTTTCCTGTGCCTCATGGCCGAAGCCTTCATGGGTTACCTGTTGCCTTGGGGCCAGATGTCGTACTGGGGCGCCCAGGTGATCGTGAACCTGTTTGCTGCCATTCCTTTTATCGGCCCTGATCTGGCCTTGCTGATCCGCGGTGACTATGTGGTGGGTGATGCGACGCTGAACCGCTTCTTCAGCTTCCACGTGATCGCTGTGCCGCTGGTGCTGCTGGGCCTGGTAGTTGCACACTTGCTTGCACTGCACGATGTCGGCTCCAACAACCCCGATGGCATTGAAATCAAGGGACCTGACGCGCCGAAAGACGCTGCCGGTCACCCGCTGGACGGCATTCCGTTCCACCCGTACTACACCGTGCATGACATCTTTATGGTCAGCGTGTTCCTGATGGTGTTCTCCGCCATCATCTTCTTCGCGCCTGAGATGGGTGGCTACTTCCTGGAGTACAACAACTTTATCCCGGCTGATCCGCTGAAGACACCGCTGCACATCGCACCGGTCTGGTACTTCACGCCGTACTACTCGATGTTGCGTGCGATCACCGACGAGTTCAAGCTCGTGCTGATCGCGTTGATTCTGGGTGCCGCAGCATTCAGCGTCTGGAAGTTCAAAATGCCTTCGATCTTCAAGGGCGCCATCGTTGTCGTTGCGCTGGCAGTGGCAGTGATGATGTACTCGATCGATGCCAAGTTCTGGGGTGTGGTGGTGATGGGTGGCGCGGTCGTCATCCTGTTCTTCCTGCCATGGCTGGATTACAGCCCCGTTAAGTCCATTCGCTACCGTCCGGATTGGCACAAGTACCTGTACGGTATTTTCGTCATCAACTTTGTGGTCCTGGCGTATCTGGGCGTACAGCCACCGTCGGCAGTTGGCGAACGTGTATCGCAAGTCGGCACGCTGTTCTACTTCGGCTTCTTCATCCTGATGCCGTGGTGGAGCCGGATTGGGGAGGCCAAGCCTGTGCCAACCCGTGTGACTTTTGCTGCCCACTGAGCCGGAGCCAACGAAAATGAAAAAAACATTCCTGACATGGATCGCCGCACTGAGCTTTGTCGTGGCGGCGCATGCCAACACTGGCGGCATCGCCTGGGACAAGGCGCCCAACCAGACCAATGACCTGGCAGCCCTGCAAAATGGTGCCAAGCTGTTCGTCAACTACTGCCTGAACTGCCACTCCGCTGCTTTCATGCGCTTCAACCGCCTGAAAGACATTGGCCTTACCGAGCAGCAGATCAAGGACAACCTGTTGTTCACCACCGAAAAGGTGGGCGACACGATGAAGGCGTCGATTGATCCCAAGCAAGCTAAAGAATGGTTTGGCGCCAATCCGCCCGATCTGACTGTGATCGCACGTTCGCGTTCTGACGGCTCCAAGGGAACTGGCGCAGACTATCTCTACACCTACCTGCGTACCTATTACGCGGATGAAACCAAGCCGACTGGCTGGAACAATCTGGCATTCCCCAACGTCGGCATGCCCCACGCACTGTGGGAATTGCAGGGCAAGCGGGTACCTGTCTATGACACGATTGAAGAGCATGGCCATGAAGTGCATGTATTCAAGGGCTGGGAACAAGTCACACCCGGCACCATGACGTCGGTGCAATACGACCAGGCGGTTGGTAATCTGGTGAATTATTTGCAGTGGATGGGTGAGCCTGCCCAGAACACCCGTGTCCGCGTGGGCGTGTGGGTCCTGTTGTTCCTGCTGGTGTTGACCCTCTTTACCTGGCGCCTGAATGCGGCGTTCTGGAAAGACGTCAAGTAGAGTCTCTCTATCAGGTGGCGCATCGTGAATGCGCAATCTGGTGGGTTCAGAGTGGGTGGCTTGGGCTTCCCACTCTTTTTAATTTTTAGGAGTCGATTGCCATGATGGTGCTGTATTCAGGAACAACCTGCCCTTTTTCCCACCGTTGCCGGTTTGTCTTGTTTGAAAAAGGCATGGACTTCGAAATCCGTGATGTCGACTTGTACAACAAGCCAGAAGACATCAACGTGATGAACCCGTATGGCCAGGTGCCGATTCTGGTCGAGCGCGATCTGATTCTGTATGAGTCCAACATCATCAATGAATACATTGACGAACGTTTCCCGCACCCCCAGTTGATGCCCGGCGACCCGGTGGACCGCGCACGCGTTCGCTTGTTCCTGCTTAACTTTGAGAAAGAATTGTTCGTCCACGTTTCTACTTTGGAAGCGCGCGCTTCCAAGGGCAACGAGAAAGCATTGGAAAAAGCCCGCTCGCACATCCGTGACCGCTTGACGCAATTGGCCCCCGTGTTCCTGAAGAACAAATACATGCTGGGTGATAACTTCTCCATGCTGGACGTGGCGATTGCCCCCCTGCTGTGGCGTCTGGATTACTACGGTATTGATCTCAGCAAGAATGCTGCGCCTTTGCTGAAGTACGCAGAGCGCATCTTCTCGCGTCCGGCCTACATCGAGGCGCTGACACCGTCCGAAAAGGTCATGCGCAAGTAACAGGCAAGTATCGCCATGATTGACGCCAAGGATTCCGCCTCGACCCGTCCGTATCTGATCCGTGCGCTGTACGAATGGTGCACGGACAACGGGTTCACGCCCTTCATCGCGGTGTTGGTGGATGAGTCGGTGCGTGTGCCCATGGAATATGTCAAAGACGGCGAGATTGTTCTGAACATTAGCTTTGACGCGACCAGTTCATTGAAGCTGGGCAACGAGTTCATCGAATTCAAGGGCCGCTTTGGCGGCGTGGCGCGCGACATCATCGTGCCGGTCGCGCGCGTGCTGGCCATCTACTCTCGCGAGAATGGCCAAGGCATGGCGTTTCCGATGCTGGCGTCGGGCACGCTGGCACAGGCCGAGCCACGTGAAGAACCGAAGAGCGCGCCGCTTACCAGCGTGCCAAATGCGTCCGATACACCGGCGCCCGATACGCCACGTCCACCAACAGGTGGGAAACCCTCGCTCACGCGAATTAAGTGAGCGTTTACCGGGTTAGAATACAGCCCGTGCCGCTTTAGCTCAGTTGGTAGAGCAACCGCCTTGTAAGCGGTAGGTCGTCAGTTCGAATCCGACAAGCGGCACCATTTCTTTTTCCACAACACGCGTTTCAGGTGTTGTGCGACGTTTGTAC
>JAYWAV010000205.1:0-4780 GCA_043782015.1 Rhodoferax sp.
ATTGTGTTTCCGCAGATGGTGCGCCACGCGATTCCGGGCTTTGCCAACAACTGGCTGATCATGATCAAGGCGTCGGCCCTGGTGTCCATCATCGGGCTGGATGACATGGTGCACCGCGCAGGCCTGGCTGCCGCCAGCACCCGCGCACCGTTCACCTTTTATGTGGCGGTCGCGCTGATCTATCTCACGTTGACCAGCGTCTCCATCTTCCTGCTGTCGCGCCTGGAATTGCGTTACAGCATGGGTGTGCGAAAGGTGCAGTTCTGATGGACTGGAATGTTGTTCTCGAAAGCCTGCCGCTGTATGCAGAGGGGCTGCGTACCACGCTGGTCTTGCTGGCTATCAGTCTGGCCGCCTCGTTCGCGCTGGCGATTCCTTTGGCAGTTGCGCGCGTATCGCCACGCATGTGGCTTGCCAAACCGGTCTGGTTTGCCACCTATGTGCTGCGCGGCACGCCGCTGTTGGTGCAGCTCTTCATCCTGTACCACGGGCTGGCCCAGTTTGAAGCGGTGCGCGAAAGCGCAGTCTGGTTTTTGCTGCGCAATGCGTGGTTCTGTGCCTGGCTCGCATTCACGCTGAACTCCACTGCCTACACCACCGAAATTTTTGCTGGCGCATTGAAGGCAACAACCATAGGCGAGATTGAAGCAGCCCGCAGCTATGGATTGTCCGGCTTCACGCTGTACCGCCGCATCCTGCTGCCCGGCGCGTTGCGCCGTGCCTTGCCGCAGTACAGCAACGAAGTGGTTGGCCTGATGCACGCTACCGCCATTGCCAGCACCGTCACGCTGGTCGACATCACCCGCGTGGCCCGTGATGTGTATGCCAACACGCTGATGGTCAGCGAATCGTTTGGCGTTGCCGCAAGTATCTATTTCGTATTGACCTTCACCCTCGTCGGAATTTTCAAACTGCTGGAGCGCCGCTACTTGCGCCATCTCAAGCCAACCCCATGCAACACCACACCATAGAACTTCAACACAGCACGCCGGGCACGCGGCAAAGCCTGCAGGTCCTGCGCTTTGGAAAACCAGGCACTGGCCCCAAGGTCTACATCCAGGCCGCTCTTCATGCCGACGAGGTACCCGCCATTCTGGTCGCGCATCAACTAGCGCGTCAGTTGAGGGAGTTCGAGGCGCAAGGCAGCATCCGTGGCGAAATCGTTTTACTGCCTTTTGCCAACCCCATTGGCATGGCACAAACTGTGTATGGCCAGCTCCAGGGTCGCTTTGATGTGCGCGATGGCGACAATTTCAACCGAGGCTATGCTGATCTGGCGAGCAAAGTGACTGACAAGCTGCGCGCGGTTTTGACCCAGGACGAGGCGCAAAATACGGCGCTGATCCGCGCAGCGCTTGCGCAAGCAGCTACTGAATTAGTAGCAACCACGCCAGCGCAGGATCTCAAAAACCAGTTGCTGCAACTGGCCGTCGATGCCGACATCGTGCTCGATCTGCATTGCGACACCGATGCGGTGATGCACGTCTACTCGCTGACGCCCCAGTCAGCGTTGGCCGAAGAGCTGAGCGCGGCCCTGGGCGCGCGTGCGCTGCTGTTGGCCACGGAGTCCGGCGACTCGCCGTTTGACGAAGCCTGTACCCGTACCTGGCTGCAGCTACAAACCCTGCTGCCCGAGTTTCCGATCGCGCTGGCCTGTTTTGGCGCGACAGTCGAGCTGCGTGGTGAAACCGATACGCAGCACACGCTGGCCGCGCAAGATGCGCAAGGCCTGTGCGACTTTTTGGCACGCCGCGGCGTGCTTGGCGGCCCCGTGCCCAATCTGCCTGCGGCGCAGTGCAAACCCACGCCGCTGTCCGGCTCCGAGCCCATCACCGCGCCGCATGCTGGTGTGGTGGTGTTCCACCGCGCACCCGGCGAGACCGTGGCGGCCGGTGACGTGATTGCCGACATCGTCGACGCGCTGAGCGGCCAGGTCACGCAGTTGCGTTGCAAATCGGGCGGTGTGCTGTACGCGCGCTGCGGCTCGCGTTGGGCGACAGCGGGTAAACGTCTGGCCAAGATTGCCGGTACCACTTTGGCCCGCACCGGAAAGCTGCTGAGCCCATGAGCATGAGCCCAGATACCACCATCCTGCAAGGACTAGACATCCACAAGCGCTTTGGCAGCAACGAAGTGCTCAAGGGCGTGAGCGTCACGGCGAACCAGGGTGACGTCATCTCCATGATTGGCTCCAGCGGCTCGGGCAAAAGTACCTTCCTGCGCTGCCTGAACCTGCTGGAGCAGCCCAACGCCGGGCGCATCATTCTGGACGGCGAAGAGTTGCAGATGGTGCTGAACAAACAAGGGACGCTGCAAGTCAAACAAGCCGACCAGTTGCGTCGCCTGCGCAGCGAAGTGTCCATGGTGTTCCAGCATTTCAATTTGTGGGCCCACATGACCGCGCTGGAAAACGTCATCGAAGCGCCCATCCACGCGCTCAAGCTCAGCCGTGCCGAGGCGATGGAGCGTGCCGAAAAGTATTTGCAAAAAGTAGGCGTATACCACCGCAAAGACGCTTTCCCGGCGCACATGTCCGGTGGTGAGCAGCAGCGCGTCGCGATTGCCCGCGCGCTGGCGATGGAGCCCAAAGTGATGCTGTTTGACGAGCCCACCTCCGCGCTGGACCCGGAGCTGGTGGGCGAAGTCCTGCGCGTGATGCGCTCGGTGGCCGAAGAGGGCCGCACGATGATTGTGGTGACCCACGAGATGGGCTTTGCGCGTGAGGTCAGTAACCGGTTGGTGTTTTTGCACAAGGGGCGCATTGAGGAGCAGGGCGATCCGCGCGAGGTGCTGAGCAATCCGCAGTCGGAGCGGTTGCAGGCGTTTCTGTCCAACAGCCTGAAGTAAATCCAGAGGTTATTTTGTGCGACCAGTCTTGGTCGCGCATACGTTGTGGTCTGCTGGGGTGGGGAATGCCCGGGGGGCTCCCGAGTGCCAAACGCGCACATATCGCCGCCCGGGCACTCCCCACCCCGGCGAGACGAAGCATGGTTGACCAGAGGGAAGAATCCGTTCGGGCTGAGCCTGTCGAAGCCCTTCGACAAGCTCAGGGCGAGCGGTTTCAGTTGGGCATCGCATAACTACCACTCGGCCGGGGAAGGGAGACTGTGCGGGGCCGATATGTGCGCGTTTGGCACTCGGGAGGCCCCGCACAGTCTCCCTTCTTCGGTTGCGCACACCAAGGTAGTTACAACCAACTCAAACGCCCAGTCAACTCGCTCAAAATGTAACTTCCGATTCGGAAGTAATGCTATAGATTTACAGCGGTAAAGGTAGAAAGCACTAGCGATATCGTCGGTTACTGCAGAGTGGTTAAACCTAAACTTCGTTACGGAGCAGTGCTTTTCCAAACCGGAAGTAAATATCCCTTTGCGGCACTGCCTTGACATAAAACTTCAGGAGATTGGGCATGACCCGCTATATCGACGTTACCGACATGCAGCAAATGGTTTTGCAACACAGCGCTGCACGCATGATGGCTGAAATGGCCGACTTCATCCGCGAGGATTTTGTCCGCTGGGAAGACTTTGACAAGTCGCCGCGCACGGCCAACCATTCGCGCGATGGTGTGATCGAACTCATGCCGGTATCGGACGATGCGCTGTATGCCTTCAAGTACGTCAATGGCCATCCCAAGAATCCGTTGCAGGGTTACTCCACCGTCATGGCCTTCGGCGTGCTGGCTGATGTGGCCAACGGCTACCCGTTGCTGCTCTCCGAGCTGACCATCACCACCGCAATGCGCACCGCCGCCACGTCGGCCGTCGCCGCCAAGGCGCTGGCCCGGCCCGACAGCCGCTCCATGGCGTTGATCGGCAATGGTTGCCAGAGCGAGTTCCAGGCGATTGCGTTCATCACCCAACTGGGCATCCAAGAGATTCGCGTGTTCGATGTGGATAGCAAGGCGACCGACAAGTTTGTTGCCAACATGCGCCCGTTCACTGAATCAGGTGCCGTCACCATCATTCGCTGCGCCGCCACACGCGAAGCCGTGAAAGGTGCTGACATCGTCACCACCGTCACTGCCGACAAGACCAACGCCACCATCCTCAGCGCCGACATGGTCGAGCCCGGCATGCATATCAATGGTGTTGGCGGCGACTGTCCCGGCAAGACCGAGATGGAAGCCGACGTGCTGTTCGCCTCCAAGGTGTTTGTCGAATACGAGCCGCAAACGCGCGTCGAGGGCGAACTGCAGCAGATGCCTGCCGACTTTGAGACCTACCCGTTGTGGAAAGTGCTGGCTGGCAATGCCGCTGGCCGCGACAATGCGCAGCAAATCACGCTCTTTGACTCCGTCGGCTTTGCACTGGAAGACCTGTCTTCGCTGCGCTACCTGCAACAACTGTCCGAGAAGCTGGGCATTGGCAGCACCGTCGATCTGGTGCCCGATCTGGCGGATCCCAAAGACCTGTTTGGCTGCGCCACAGCCGCGCGTCCCGTCTTGCGCAAGGCCGCATGAGCGCGCCCGCTATGGCCGTACCGATACTGCACATCATCGGCGCTGAAGTGGGCGAAGGCGCCAGCGATGGCGGCTGCAAATGGGGCGCGACAGCACTGCGCGAGCACGGCATCCAGCACGCGCTGGCCGCCACCGGCCGCATCGTGACCTGGGGCGGCAACGTTACCGCCATGCCCACGGCCGCCACCAGCCGCCTCGACGCAATCGAAAACTTTTCGGAACGTCTGGCTACCAGCGTGGAGCACGCGCTTCTCCAGGGCCACCAGCCCCTGGTGATCGGTGGCGACCATTCCTGTGCCGTGGGCACCTGGAGCGCCG
>JAYWAV010000206.1:0-4780 GCA_043782015.1 Rhodoferax sp.
CCGAGCCACTTCCAGCGGAGCATGCTATTGAAATAGGAGCTGCTTGCGCACGTTGTATGCGCGCTCCGGGCACTTTTCGCTTTTAAAATTTATTGCGCCACCAGCACTGGCGTCTCTCGGTACACCGCTGGCATCAGCTTTTGCAGATTCGCGATCTTGGGCAGATCAAAGTGCGCGATGTAGCCGTCGCTTGGGTGCAGCGTGGCGTAGTTCTGGTGGTATTGCTCGGCGGGGTAAAAGCCCTGCATGGCGTTCAGTTGCGTGACGATCTTGTCTGGGAACACGTGCGCCGCGTTCAACTGCGCGATATAGCGTTCTGTCGCCAGCTTCTGCTCGGGTGACAGGTAGAAGAGGGCAGAACGGTATTGGGTGCCGGAGTCAGGACCCTGGCGGTTGAATTGGGTCGGGTCGTGGGCGACGGAGAAGAAGATTTGCAGCAACTGCGCGTAGCTGATTTGCTTGGGGTCGAAGGTGACTTGAACTGCTTCGGCATGGCCTGTGTTGCCGCCGCTGACACTGCTGTAGTCGGCCATGGATGCCGGACCGCCCGCGTAGCCGGACACTGCGTTTAAGACGCCGTTGGTGTGCTGAAACACCGCCTGGATCCCCCAAAAACAACCGCCCGCGAATACCGCGGTTTCGCGGTCTTTCATGGGCGTTGGCAAGGCGGCAAGCACGTCTGCGGACGGTGCGGGCAACGAGACAGCCCGTTCGGCCGCCGCATAGCGGCCAAACAGCACCGCCGCCAGTACCAGAGCGCCAGCGATCAGCAATACATTTGTTTTGTCCAACATGGCGAATCCTTGGTTACCAAAGACATTGGTCGCCAGGCGACCCGTGTTCTTACATACAAGGATTCTGCGTTTTGCTGCTTTTTAGTGCGTCACAAATTCGTAAGCCACCGCTTCGCTCTCGATCATGTCGAGAATATCGTTCAGCGTGTCTTCGTCTTCGGTGCTGCTCCAGGTGTCTTCTGGATCAGTAGTGAACAGCGGTTCGATGGCGATGTCCATGTACTGGCCCTTCCCGTCTTTGGTAGGCAGTTTCAGGACCGGAGTTCCCTCCGAGGTCTGGGCGATTTCCCAGTCATCGGGAACGGACATTTCGAGCTGGATGGAGACGTTGAGTTTTTTCATGGAAATCCTTATAGGGTGTAACCCTGAGGTTACCCCAATCCGGCTCCCTAACTCACTCCGCCAAGGCGCGAAATGTCTCCCTGGGCTTACTTGGTGCCTGTGACTTCAAGGTCTACTCGGCGGTCCGGTTGCAGGCATTGGATCAGCGCCTTGGTCTTGGCTGTGCCCTTGCAATCTTCGGTCTTGGTAACGGGCGCGGTTTCACCCACGCCTTGCGCCGAGACTTTGCTTGCCGGAATGCCCGACTTGTCAACCAAGTAGTTGCGAACAGCATTGGCTCGGCGTTCGGACAATTTTTGGTTGTACGCGCTGGAGCCGATACGGTCGCTGTGTCCTGTCACCGCAATCATGTCGTAGCTGACGCCATTGAGATCACGGACAAATTTGTCGATGGCATCTGCCCCCATGGACTTGACATCCGATTTGTCGAAATCGAACAGCGAATCAGAAGCAAAGCTCACTTTGCGCGGAACTGGCGCCACATAAACAGGCTTGGGCGGAGGAGGAGGTGGTGGTGCCACAACAACCGGTGGCGGAGGTGGCGGTGGCGCCACGTAGGCCGGAGCTGGCGCCGCTGCGACCTGCACGCGCGCCGGCTTGCCGAAGCGGTATACCAGACCAATAGAGGCCATGTCGATATCGCCACGGCTGCCTATCGCATCATTGATTCGGTAGCGCTCCAGTTCACCGCGCACGCCCCAAGAAGGTGTGAAGTCCCATTGCGCGCCCAGGCCCAGTTTGAGGTTGGCCTCGCTCTTGCTTGTACCGGTCATTGGCACGTTGACGCCTCCGGTACCAGAGAATGAATCGGTCGCTTCAGCGTAGTTGGTGCCAATGCGTGCGCTGAGCGAAAAGCTGTCCGAGATCGGCAGGATGCCGACCAGATCCAGATTCAGGCCGCGCAGCTTGATGGTGCCGTTCATGGTCCCAGCAGGCACGGTGGTCGCGCTGTAGCCAAATTTACCCAGATCAAAGTAGCCACCTTCTACGGCAACGTGTTTGCCGAACTGGTAGCCACCGAAGATCTTGTAGCCACTGTCCTTGTCGCTGTTGGAGATTCCCGTGGTGCTAAATCCCTGGCCTGTCAGGCCCGCGCTAATGTTCTTGTCGTCGATGGTGGCCTGGGTCTGCCCTGCGCTGATACCCATATAGGGACCAGGTATCTGTGCGAAGGTCAACGGTGCGGCTATCACGGCCAGCGCCACCAGGGTCAGTTTGCTGGAAATGCCAGCCCATGGGGTATTTTTCTTTGTCATGTTGTTCTCCTTAAGGGGCGGGTACTTGAATCACGGTGTCAACCAGGGTCACAGAGGCCCCCAGTGACAGGGCGCGACCGAGCAAGGTCACGATCGTCGTGTTACCAGCGGTTGAGAAAGATGCACCGGCTTGCGAAATGATGGTTCCCACCATGGTGCCGCCACCGGCTGCATTGATGGTGGCAAAGCTGCCGACTTGCCAATAGACGTTCTTGGGCTGCGCACCACCGGCCAGGATGATGCTTTGCGGGAACGCGGCGCCCGGGCCACCCACGGTCAGGGTGCTGGCCATCTGGAAGACCCAGACCGCATTCGCATCGCCTTGGGCATCCAGCGTCAGATTGCCGCCCTGGATCAGGAAGGAGCCGCCGGGGGCCGTGTACACGCCAGGCAGCAAGGTCACGCCTGCCATATTCGCGCCGGGTGCCGGGCTGGAGCCCAGTGGCGGCATCGCTACCAGAGCCAGGTAAGCGGCTTGTGCGTCCAGGCGGGCCTGGGTTGCAATGGCGCAAGCAGGTGCGTTTGGCGAGGCAGAGGTTGGTCCGGTCGTGGAGTTCGTGCAGGTGTAAATCTTGCCATTCACCGCGCCAATATTGGCTGGCGTCTGTGTGTAAATGTCGCCCGATGTATCGTGGAATCCGGTGATGGATCCGGTAGACGTTGCAATCGTTCCAATGTCACCATTGATGATGGTCAGCGTGCCAGTATTGGTCATGCCAGCGGTGCCACCAAAGGTGCCGTAAGCGGATGCTGAACCCAGATTGACGCCCGTTTGAACCACCGGGGTCGCTGCTGTCGTGAAGCTCCAGACCTTGCTCTGCGCCATGGCATTGCCAGCAATGTCCTTGACTTGCGTGTTGATGGTCGCGGTGTAGGTGGTGCTCGCAGCCAGATTGGCCGACGGGGTGAACGTTGCGACCTTGCTCTGCGCGTTGAAACTCACCTGGCCTGACACGCCCGCAACTTTGAAGCTGGCGGAGTTGATCGTCAGCGGGTCCATCGCTTCGCTGAAGGTGCCATTGACGGCACTGTTCAGCGCCACATTGGTTGCCTGGTCGGCAGGGTTGACGGTGACCACCGTCGGCGGCAGCGTGTCTGCAGTGCTGGACGTTGTCCAGCTCCATGCATAGTCGCTTGCCATCAGATTACCGGCAAGGTCCTTGACGCCGGCGGGGACGCCCTTGATTGTGACGGTGTAGCCCGTTGCCAGCGCGAGGTTGCTGGTGGGCGTGAACACTGCGTCCACACCGGAGTAGTTCAGCGTGCCCGGTACTGCCGTACCACTGACGGTTTGTTTGACCAGAAAGTTCAGCGCAGTAACCGTCAACGGGTCCATACCTTCACTGAAGGTCGCGCCAATCTTGGTGTTGATCGGTACATTGGTCGCGCCGTTGGCATTGATCGTAGCGACGACGGTAGGCGCGGTGCTATCCAGAATGGCACCAGTCGTCCAGGTCGTAGTGAAGTCACTCTCCATGCGGTTGCCTGCAAGGTCCGCTGCGCCTGTAGCGCCGCCCTTGACTGTGACGGTGTAGCGCGTAGTCGCTGCCAATGCGGTGGTGGGCATGAATACCGCACTGACACCGGAATAGCTGAGTGCGCCGGCCACTGCGTTGCCGCTGACGGTCTCTTTCATCGCGACATTGGTTGCGGTGATGGTTTGCGGGTCCATGGACTCACTGAAGGTGACGCCCACACTGGTATTTCTTGCCACATTGGTTGCGTTATTGGCCGGAATGCTGGTGGAGACCGTCGGTGCAGTGACATCCGATGTCACCGTGAAGCTCCAGCTGTAGTTGCTGGCCAGCGCGATTCCCAGCGTGTCTTTGGCGCTGGTCGTCACGGTGGCGGTACACACCACTCCGCTGGGCAGCGTGGTCGCTGCCGGAAGGGTCAGTGTCGCCAGGCTGCCGGAAGTTGTGTAGGACACGGTTCCGCCAGTCACCGCGCTACCCGTGGGGCAAGCCAGCGTGAAGCTGGCAGGCGTCAACGTCGCGGCATCCATGGGTTTGCTGAAGGAGGCCGTCAACACTTTGGTGCTGAACGGCACGTTTGCCGCGTTGGACGCAGGGACGTTGGTTGTGACAGTGGGCGCAGCCTGCGCCAAGCCACCGCTGCCGCCAAGAATCGGCTCTTTGCCGTCTCCGCCGCCGCATCCCGACAGGACTGCAAGCGTGATGCCTGCCATAACCCAGGGCCGAAGACCTGGGTGGTTGCTGAGTAGTTTCATGATCATTCCTCTATGTGTAACGCGCTGACCGTTCGGTGATGTCCACCGGGTCAATTGCCGCGCGAACATCTCTTGTAAGTGCAGGGGTTGTTAAGCCCACAGCTACTTACACACGAGTGTTTCCAAAAAGGTTCTGGCTATCCGTTCGCCAGCACACG
>JAYWAV010000207.1:0-4772 GCA_043782015.1 Rhodoferax sp.
AGGTGTTTCATGGCCACAGTGTAAGAGAATCGGGCCATGGATACTCCCGCACCCCGTCGCCTCATTCTGGGCTCCACCTCGGTCTACCGCCGCGAGCTCTTGTCCCGCCTGCGCATACCTTTTGACGTCGAATCTCCGCACGTAGACGAAGCCCCCTTGCCGGGCGAAACACCACTGCGGTTGGCCCAGCGGCTGGCACTGGCCAAAGCACGTGCAGTAGCGGCTCGCTTCCCGGATTGCATCGTGATTGGCTCGGACCAAGTCGCCGATCTGGACGGCAAGGCATTGGGCAAGCCTGGCAACTTTGAACGCGCCCTGGCTCAGCTGCAGGAGATGCGTGGGAAGACTGTGGTGTTTCAAACCGCGCTGGCCGTGGTCTGCCAGGACATCGATTTTTGCCAGCAAGACGTCGCGCCGGTACGCGTGACCTTTCGCGACTTGAGCGACGCCGAAATCACAAATTATCTGTATGCCGAGGAGCCTTACGACTGTGCGGGCAGCGCCAAAAGCGAGGGCTTGGGGATTGCGTTGCTGGAGAAGATCGACAACGACGACCCCACCGCACTAGTCGGCCTGCCACTGATCCGTACTGCCGCCATGTTGCGTGCAGCGGGCATTCCTTTGTTGGGCCAGCCATGACGACCGCCCCCGGAACCCTGTACCTGGTCCCAGCCCCGCTGGACTTTGGATGCGAAAGCCAGTCTCCACTTGGCGACTGCATGCCCACCGGCACACTGACGACGGCCGCGTCCTTGCAATACTGGATCAGTGAAAACGCCAAATCTACCCGGGCCTACCTGAAGCGCGTAGGCGAACTACACCCTTTGGCCGCAACCCTGCAGGCCATGCAGATTCAGGAATTACCCCGTGAAGTACATAAAAAAGGCGACCACAGCGGCCAGTTTGATGCGCGGCCTCTATTGAAGCCGGCGCTGGATGGCCATTCCATGGGACTGGTCAGCGAAGCGGGTATGCCTGCGATTGCGGACCCAGGTTCCTCCGTGGTTCGTGCGGCGCACGAGCTGGGTATTCGAGTCGTGCCGCTGGTTGGTCCGGTATCCATCCTTCTGGCACTGGCAGCCAGTGGGCTCAACGGCCAGAATTTCGCGTTTGTAGGCTACGTACCGGTCGCACCGGATGAACGCGCTACGCGTATCCGTGAGCTGGAAAGTCTGGCGCTCAAAACCGGCCAGACACAACTCTTCATTGAGACGCCCTACCGAAATCAGGCATTGCTACAAACGCTTCTGCAAAGCCTGCAGCACACCACCCGGCTGGCCACTGCCAGTGGACTCACGCTGGCTACGGCACAGTGCTGCAGCGATGTAGTCAAGGGTTGGAAAAAGAATGCGTGGGCGTTGGATAACAGCACACCCACTGTTTTTGCGATAGGCCGCTAAATCTGATTAGCGTATCGTCGGCGCAAGCTTGAGCGTGTGGGCCATGGATTCGCCCATGGATGCACCAAAGCGCTTGGCCAATCGTTCGGCCACATTGTCCCGGCGCGTGTAGTCCACCAGGTCTTCTGCCTTGACAATTTCGCGAGCGACGTAGTCCACATTGCCCAACTGATCCGCCAGCCCCATCTCAATCGCCTGCTGGCCCGTCCAGAACAAGCCGCTAAAGGTTTCAGGCGTTTCTTTCAGACGGGCACCACGACCGGTCTTCACTACATTGATGAATTGCTGATGAATCTGGTTCAGCATGGCCTGCGCGAACACACGCTGTTTTTCGGTCTGCGGACTGAAAGGGTCCATGAAACCCTTGTTCTCTCCGGCCGTCATCAGGCGCCGCTCGACACCCAGTTTGTCCATCAGCCCGGTAAAGCCAAAGCCATCCATCAGCACGCCGATGCTACCCACCACACTGGCTTTATCGACAAAAATCTGGTCTGCTCCGACGGCGATATAGTACGCAGCAGAGGCACAGGTTTCTTCCACCACCGCATATACAGGCTTGTTATGCTTGGCCTTGAGCCGACGGATTTCGTCGTTGATGATGCCCGCTTGCACCGGGCTGCCGCCGGGTGAATTGATCAGCAACACCACCGCCTGCGCACCCTGGTCCTCAAAAGCGGCGCGCATGGCTGCCACGACGAGCTCGGCACTGGCATCTGCGCCTGAGGCAATTTCACCCTTGATTTCCACCACCGCGGTATGCGGCTTGGTGACGTCGGTTGCCGGACCTCCGCGACTCAGACCAATCCAGATCAGCACAATGAAAAACCCCAGCCACGCCAAACGAATGCCGTTGCGCCAGCGCCGTGAAGCGCGTTGCTCTACCAACGACGCAAGCGCCAGTTTCTCCAGCGTAGCGCGCTCCCAACCGGGAGCTTGGGAGGCGTAGATCGCTTCACTTTTGATAGCATCTTGCGCACTGTCTACGGGCGTTGGGGGCGGATTTGATTCGTTCATGGTTAAAAGTCTACGGGTTTCAGGGTGGGGGCAGTATGCCAGTGCACCACGCCATCGTGTTCTGTGAGGTTGATCTTGACCAATCCTCCCCGGCACGGGCCGCCCCGGCATGCACCGGTGCGGGGGGAATACGTGGCGCCGTGCGTCGCACAAATAAGGGCATGGCCTGTCAGGTCAAAGAAACGGTTGGGCTGGTAATCCATTTCTATCGGCACATGAGAACACTGGTTCAGATAAGCATGCGCTTCATCTGCATAGCGGATGGCAAAAGCGGTGCAAGTGCGCCCGCAGTAGACCACGTCAAACGGTACAGCCTCGCCACTATTGACGAGATCCTGCGAGTTACACAAAGGAATAATGTCAGCCATGTGCCATCAGCCAGGCATGCAGCTGGGCCACCGAATGCGCGACAAAGCGCGGCTGCAGCGCGTCGAATGCAGTTGGCTCGTGCGCACCATAACTCACACCGACGCTGGCACAACCAGCATTCAGCGCCATTTGCAGATCGTGCGTGGTGTCGCCAATCATCAGTACACGCTCCTTGGGCACACCGAACTCCTGCATCAGCTCCAGCAACATTTGCGGATGGGGTTTGCCTGCCGTTTCATCTGCGGTGCGGGAGCCATCAAACAGGTCTTTGAGTTCCACTGCGTGCAGTGCGTCGTCTAGCCCCCGGCGGTTTTTTCCAGTCGCGACAGTCAACAGGTGCTGACGCGTACGCAGGTCTGCCAGCATGGGCAATACGCCATTGAACAAACTGATGTCGTTCTGGTGCTGGCTGTAATGGAAGCGATAGCGGGTACCCAGCTCCGCATATTTTTCCTGCGGCACATCGGGTGCCGCGTGGGCCAGTGCCTGCATCAGGCCCAAGCCAATCACGTAGGCCGCATCCTGGTCGCTGGGCACCTTGCCGCCCACATCCGCAACGGCCAACTGGATACTGCGGGTAATGATGGCGGTAGAGTCGAACAGCGTGCCATCCCAGTCGAAGGCAATCAAATCGAACTGGCGGAAAGATGGACGCTGAGTCTGACGCATTTGTGGGCTGAGCGGATTCACGGTGAGCCTTCAGGAAACGGGTATTTCCCAGGTAAAACGTGCTCCACATAGGCTGCCAGATCGGCAGGGAGATCAGCCGCCAAATGGATCGCCTTGCCAGTCTTGGGATGCTTTATTTTTAGATTCCAAGCGTGCAAGAACATGCGCTTGAGCGCAGTGGGCCCAACGGCTTTCGCGTTCTCCTTGTTCCATTCAAAGTCACCATATTTGTCGTCACCGGCAACCGGGAAGCCTTCAGACGCCAGGTGCACCCGAATCTGGTGGGTGCGACCGGTCTTGATGGTGACTTCCAGCAGAGACAACGCCTTGGATGCAGCACGAACTTTGACCAAAGTCAGCGACGGCATGCCATCCGGATCGTCCTTGGCAACCACTTTGACGCGGCGTTCACCCTCTTCGCCATTCTTGCCAGCCAGCAGGTATTTGTGCAGCGGCTTGTCCAGCACTTTTTTGTTGGCGGGCCAATGGCCCAGCGCCATCGCCAGATAGGTTTTGCCAGTTTCCCGCTCGCGAAATTGGTTTTGCAGGTCTTTGAGCGCACTGCGCCGCTTGGCGACCAGCAGGATTCCGCTGGTTTCGCGGTCCAGCCGGTGCACCAGCTCCAGGTAGTCTGCCCCGGGCCGCGCCATGCGCAACTGCTCGATGACTCCAAAACTGACGCCCGAACCGCCGTGGACGGCCACACCGGCCGGTTTGTTGATGGCCAGGAACCACTCGTCTTCGTACAGGACCGGAAAATCCCGCGCGGGTGCAGAACCAGATGCGGCATGTTGGGCCACCTGCTGGGCCATTGCCTCGGTCTTTTCGGCGGCGCGCTCGGATACACGGACAGGCGGCACCCGCACCACGTCTCCGGCCTGAATGCGGGTGTCGGCGCTGACCCGTCCCTTATTGATGCGCACTTCGCCGCTGCGGATGATGCGGTAAATATGGGTCTTGGGAACGCCCTTGAGATGGCGCATGAGGAAGTTGTCCAAGCGTTGCCCGGCGCTTTCCTCGTCCACGGTGACCAATTTGACGGGAGGGCCCGCAGGTGCGGGATTGCCCCCTATAATGTGTTTCACTAGCGTTGTGCTGTAAGTGGTTGATTTGTCTGGAGTTTAGTCCACAGTCTGCCCCCGGCCTCGCTGGAAGGTCGATGCCGCCAGGAAGACCAGCCCGCAAGTCACATGCCAAATGCCTGTGATGGCCCGCAATCCTCCCGGCCAAGCCGACGAATTGAAACTCTGAAACGGAATACCCAAAGTTCGCAGGCAGCCTGTCTGCGAATGGAATGAAACGAGATGTTTGTGTTGTTGT
>JAYWAV010000208.1:0-4758 GCA_043782015.1 Rhodoferax sp.
TATTTCCATACCGGGTAACGGTTCATGATCGGTCGCTAACTAATGAGGCTGAAAAATGCTTCTGAACAGTTGGGGACAGCGCTAAAGATCTGTCCCGCAAAGTTGTTACTTGATGGAGCCCTTGGGCAGAACCTGCACCACGGCGCTGCGCTGGATTTGCACTTCAACACCATTGGCGATTTCCAGGCCGACATAGCCGTCACCCAGTTTGCTGACCTTGCCCAGGATGCCACCCGCAGTCACGACTTCATCGCCCTTGGCGATAGCTTCGATCATCGCCTTGTGCTCTTTCTGCTTTTTCATCTGGGGGCGAATCATCACGAAATACAGCACGACGAACATCAGCACCAGAGGCAGCATGCCCATCAGTGAGTCTTGCATGCTTCCTCCCGTGGCGGCGGGAGCGGTTTGGGCAAAGGCAGAAGAAATGAACACAGGGAACTCCACAAAATAGGGAAAAACGAACCGGGATCGGCCACAAAATGCCTGGCGCGCGAAACGGCACCCACCCAAGGCAGACAGCCAAGTATTGTAGTGGGCCACCCGGAAGGTCCGGAATGGCCCCGTAAAGATTGGGGATGGGCTGGGGACGGACCTAAGCGGCCTTGTCCAGGGCCACGGCTCCTTGACCGTAATGCTCCAGCAATTCCTTCCATTGCAGTCGCGCAGCGTGCAGATTGCGGGCTTTAACATGGCCAAAGCCGCGGATCTGCTCCGGCACACGGGCAAAGGCAGCGGCCACATCACGGTTGCCTGCATTCAGCGTGGCCAACAGGCTCTCCACATCGCGCAGGTAATCCTTGATCAGCCCGCGCTCTTCGCGGCGTTCTTCGGTGTAGCCGAAGATGTCCAGCGCCGAGCCGCGCAGGCCTTTGAGCTTCGCCAGCACCTGGAACGCGCGGTACATCCAGGGTCCAAACTGCGACTTTTGCAGCTCTCCCTTGTCGTTGCGCGACGCTAGCAGCGGTGGCGCCAGGTGGTAGTTCAGTTTGAAGTCGCCTTCAAACATGGATTCCACCTTGGCACGGAACGCGCCGTCGGTATGCAAACGCGCAACTTCGTACTCGTCCTTGTACGCCATCAGCTTGAACAGGTACTTGGCCACAGCCTTGGTCAATGCCAAATCACCACCCAGCGGCGTTTCCGCCGCCTGGACTTTGCGCACAAAGCTCTGGTATTGCTCGGCATAGGCAGCATTTTGGTAGCCCGTCAGAAACTCCACGCGCTTGGCTACGGTTTCGTCCAGCGACGGACGCTTGACGAATTCAATCACCTGCGTGGCTTTGAACAGCGCCTGCACGGCCGCCAGATCGTGGGCACAGCGACGGCCCCATTCGAAAGCGGCCTGGTTGTTGGCCACTTGTACGCCATTGAGTTCCATCGCCTTCATCAGCGCAGCCTGGCTCAAGGGAATACGCCCCTTCTGCCAGGCAAAGCCCAGCATCAAAGGGTTGGTGTAGATCGAATCCCCGATCACAGCGATCGCGATTCGCTCGGCGTCAAAGCTGGCGAAATTCTCTTTACCCACGGCCTGCGCAATGGCGGACTCGCAAGCGCCAGCCGGGAAGGCCCATTCGGCGTCTGTCACAAAGCCCGCCGTTGGCGTGTTGTGGCTGTTCAACGCGACGAACGTGCGCTCTGGGTGCATCGCCGACAACGTGGTCTTGCTGGCAGCCACGATGGCATCGCAGCCGATGATCAGGTCGGCCTTGGCGGTGTCCACCTTGGTTGTGAAGATGGCTTCGGGCCGCTCAGCAATCTGCACATGGCTCCAGGTGGCGCCGCCCTTTTGCGCCAGACCAGCTGCGTCCTGCGTGATGACGGCCTTGCCGTCCAGATGCGCCGCCATACCTAGCAATTGGCCGACGGTAATTACACCGGTGCCGCCCACGCCCGCCACCACAATGCCCCAGGCCTTGTCCGCCGCAGGCACTACGGGCAGGGGAATCGGCGCCTGCTGGTCCAGCATCGGGCCTTGGCCCTTCTTGGGTTTTTTCAGCTTGCCGCCTTCCACCGTCACAAAGCTGGGGCAAAAGCCCTTGGTGCAGGAGTAGTCCTTGTTGCAGCTGTTCTGGTTGATCTGGCGCTTGCGGCCAAACTCGGTTTCTAGCGGCTCGACCGCCACGCAATTGCTCTGTACCGAGCAGTCACCGCAGCCTTCGCAGACCAGTTCATTGATAACGACGCGCTTCTCCACATCGACCATGCTGCCGCGCTTGCGGCGGCGGCGCTTCTCGGTCGCGCAGGTCTGGTCGTAAATGATGATGGTCGTGCCGGTGAGTTCGCGGAACTCACGCTGGATGCGGTCCAGCTCGTCGCGGTGCGCAATGGCGATGCCTTCGGGCAAGCCCGTCACCTCTTCGTACTTTTCCGGGTCATCGGTCACGATGATGATCTTGGCGGCGCCTTCGGCGCGCACGCTTTGTGCGATCTGCACGACCGAGTGGCCCTCTGGGCGCTCACCGACCTGTTGTCCGCCGGTCATTGCGACGGCGTCGTTATACAGAATCTTGTAAGTGATGTTCACGCCTGCGGCGATGCTCTGGCGGATGGCTAATAGGCCGGAGTGGAAATACGTGCCGTCGCCCAGATTGGCGAAGATATGTTTTTCGTTGGTGAACGCAGATTGCCCGACCCATGGCACGCCCTCGCCGCCCATTTGCGTGAACGTGCTGGTCTGGCGGCCGGGCATCCAGGTCACCATGTAGTGGCAGCCGATACCGGCCACGGCGCGCGAGCCTTCGGGCACGCGGGTACTGGTGTTGTGCGGGCAACCGGCACAGAACCAGGGCGTGCGTTCACCGGTGCTGAGCTCCAACGCTGCGAGTTGCCGCTCTTTGGCTTCAATCACGGACAGGCGTTCGTCCATCCGGGCCACGATGTCAGAGGGCATGCCCAACTTCTTCAGCCGTTTGCCGATGGCCTTGGCAATGATCGCCGGCGTCAGGTCGGCCTTGGCGCGCAACAGCCAGTTCTCGCTGGGGTTGGGGCGGCTCCATTCGCCGCCGGAGTTGTCGCCTTCTTCGTCTTCGAACTTGCCGATGACATTGGGGCGTACATCGGGGCGCCAGTTGTACAGCTCTTCCTTCAGCTGGTATTCGATGACCTGGCGCTTCTCTTCCACCACCAGAATTTCCTGCAGACCTTTGGCGAACTCGCGTGTGATGGTGGCCTCCAAAGGCCAGACCACGTTGACCTTGTGCAGGCGAATACCCAGCTGACGGCAAGTCGCATCGTCCAGTCCCAGATCGGCCAGCGCTTGGCGTGTGTCGTTGTAGGCTTTGCCGCTGGCGACGATGCCGAAGCGATCGTTTGGGCCTTCGATGACGTTGTAGTTCAGCCGGTTGGCGCGCACATAGGCCAGCGCCGCGTACCACTTGTAATCCATCAACCGGGCTTCCTGCTCCAACGGTGGATCTGGCCAGCGGATGTGCAGGCCGCCGGGCGGCATTTGAAAGTCTTCGGGCAGGATGATCTTCACGCGGTCAGGCGACACGTCGACGCTGCTGGAGGATTCAACGACTTCCTGGATGGTCTTCATGCCGGTCCACACGCCTGCGAAGCGACTCATCGCAAACGCGTGCAGCCCCATGTCCAGAATATCCTGCACGCTGGACGGAAAGAAGGTCGGGAAGCCGCAGGCTTTGAAGACGTGGTCGCTCTGGTGCGGCGCTGTGGAGCTCTTGGAAACATGGTCGTCGCCGGCGATGGCGATCACGCCACCGTACTGCGCAGTACCGGCCATGTTCGCGTGCTTGAACACGTCCAGGCTGCGGTCTACGCCAGGGCCCTTGCCATACCAGATGCCGAATACGCCGTCGAATTTGGCCTTCTCCGGGTAGAGCGCAAGTTGCTGGGTGCCCCAGACGGCGGTGGCGCCCAATTCTTCGTTAACGCCGGGTTGAAAAACGATGTTCTGTGCGGCCAGATGCTTTTTGGCCTGCATCAATGCCTGGTCGTAGTTGCCCAATGGCGAGCCACGGTAACCGCTGATGAAGCCCGCCGTGTTGAGGCCGGCAAGCGCATCGCGCGTGCGCTGCAACATGGGCAGCCGCACCAAGGCTTGTACCCCGCTCATGAAGGCCTGGCCGGAGTCCAGTGCGTATTTGTCGTCGAGCGTGACGGATTCCAGGGGTTTACGGATGTGCTCGGGCAATTCCCGAAGAACTTCCGGCTTTAGCGGGGCGTTCATGGTGTGAAGTCTCCAATGGGTAGGTGGCCGCCTTGTGGGCAGCACTCAATGCCAGACAACCGGGGTACGGTTTTGGCGGTCAAACATGAAGTGTAGTGGCGTTTGGTAAAAGCCCCCACGCTCCACCGCGATGCGGGTCGCTGCCCCCCATGGGGGCGCAATTTGCTTGGGGCGGCCCGGCGCAAATTAGGCTACCTCAATGGCATCCTGGTGGTTGGCGATGTGCAGGACATGCGCCGCCGTGTATTGGGCGTGGTCCAGCGCGCCGTAGGCAAAGTGCGGTTGCAGGGAGCCGATATGCGCCTGAAAGCGCTGTACCGCCTGGCGCAGGCGCATGGCCTGCGGCGTCCACTCGCCCGACTGCACCAGTGCCGGCGCTCCGGGAATGGGCTCTACCAGGTCATGGCTCATGCGGCCACGGAACTTGAAATAGGCAAACGCAGCAGAGCCCAATGTGGACTGGAACAGGGAGCTGCGTACCAGCGGATACCCGTCCATGCTCATCTCTATGCTTTGCGCCATGTGCGCAAACACCGCAGGCATGGCCCAGGTGGAACTGCTGGCCA
>JAYWAV010000209.1:0-4753 GCA_043782015.1 Rhodoferax sp.
AGCCGGAAAGTCGGCTTTGAGCCGCTGCACCGTGTCGTAGCGCAAGGGTGGAACCTCGCGGTTCTGCTTGGGCGACAGCCCCTTGAGCCAGGCATTGCGGGCGTGCACGGTAAAGACCGTGCAACCGGCCTCGCTGACCTGCCCCACGAAGTCGCGCACAAAGCCGTAACTCTCGGCCCGGTCGATGCCGGTGCGGTGTTTCACCGTCACCGGTAACGACACCGCGTCCCGCATCGCCTTGACGCAATCGGCCACCAGTTGCGGCTCGGCCATCAGGCAGGCGCCGAAGGAACCGCGCTGTACGCGCTCGGACGGACAACCGCAGTTGAGGTTGATCTCGTCATAACCCCATTGCGCGCCCAGCCGCGCGCAATGCGCCAGTTCGGCGGCGTCGCTGCCTCCCAGTTGCAGGGCCACCGGATGCTCTTCATCGTTGATGCGCAGGTGCCGCTCGACATCGCCATGCACCAGCGCACCGGTGGTGACCATCTCGGTGTACAGCAGCGTTTTGCGCGTCAACAGGCGGTGAAAGAAACGGCAATGGCGGTCAGTCCAATCCATCATCGGCGCGATCGACATCTTCCAGCGATCGGCAGTGACAGGAGTGGGCTCGGGCATCGCCTGAATTATCTCTTGTCGGTGTACCGGTCTGGCCCAGGCTTTGCGGCCCTTGCGCTCGGAAACCTTGCGGGGATTGGCCACAGCATCGATGATAAAAGCCATCGCATTGGAAACGGCGATAGTCGCTTAAACCAGGATCAAGGTCGCTTCCTTCTTTGCCCGGGTAATCGCCACATAGATCAGTTTGCGCTGCCCCTCTGTCTCTGCCACATCGGCCAGGTAATTCGATGGAGCGACCACCACCACATGATCGAACTCCAAGCCCTTGGCCCGGTGCATAGTCGCAAAATGGATTGCTGCCGCGTCACCAGAAAGGTTCTGATTCGCGTCGATCACCGAAGTCTTGTAACCAGCCCCAACAAACTGGCGCGCCACTAGATCGCGAACGGCCTGGGTGTTTGTAATCACGCAGGTGCTGCCTGGATGTGCACCTGCATCCTGCCCTTGCCATCGCTTGACCGTCTCCAGGGTTTTCGCAATGGCAGTCTCCACATCAGGCACATTCAGCACTAATGGCGCGGGCCCATGCGAAAGCGATTTGTAGCGACGTGTTTCGTCATGCCCTTCATCCAGGTCGTCTACTTCACAGCCTTCCAGCAAGGCAACCGCTTGCCTGCGAATCTCATCGGTCGTCCGATAGTTCAGGTAGAGCTTGCGAGATCGGCCGCGGATGTCGATGCCACACTTGCTCATGGCCGCGCGGTGGCGGCTGTAGATTCGCTGATGCCCGTCGCCCACGAACATCAGATCATTGGCAACGCGGTCAATCATCGCGCGCAACAGCCTCAGGGCCTGTGGCCCGAAGTCCTGGGTTTCATCGACGACGATGGCGCTATAAGGTAACGTTCTTGCTTCCTGGCCCGCAGCCTGGGTCAAGACTGTCGCAATATCCCGGTATGCATCGTCCACCTCCTTGAGTTTGCGGGACGCCAGTTGTCCTCGGTACTCTTCAAACACCGGCCACACGGCGTCGCGCTTGGCGCGGCTCAACACTACACCTCTACCCGTGCGACGCACTGCGCGGTACGCGTCACGCGTGGTCACGCCATGCGCAAGGATGACTTGCTCCAGTTCCTGTTCGTAAAAGGCCTCCGGCAGGTCAAGGGCTGCGTCCTTGGCAGCAAGCGCCGCCTGCCATGCCTGCAGGGCACCATCCTTGCTCCGGTCATAAACGATTCGATGCTCCAGCTTGCGCGCGCGCATGAATCGGTGCACCCAGGCGTCAAGATTGATGACTTCGATCTTCGCCATCGTTGCCGGCGGGCACAGCGTTTTCAGGTTGTCTTCGATATCCGTCGCCAAATTCTTGGTGAACGTTGTAAACAACACCTTCTTTCCGTCTGGGGTACGGTTTTCAGAGAGCCATTTGGCGCGGTGCATGGCCAGCACGGTCTTGCCTGTACCAGCGCCACCCAGTACCCGCACCGGCCCGCTGCGGTCACCCACGGCCAGGTTGCGCTGGGTCGGGTGCAGGAAGATCCGCCACTGGGCCAGCGGCGCATTCATGATGGCCAGCATGGCCTCGTCATTGTCAACAACAACAAAGCGGGACTGCGACTCGGCTGTGCTCAGAGCCTGGGCAAAATCAACCGTGTTCACGGTACGATCCACGCGTGTCTCGCGCGCGCTCAGCACCTCCGCCACGGTGTCACCAGCCACCACCAGAAAAAGCCCTTCATAGGCCTCAACCGGAAGGCTGCTTTGCAAGCCATCCAATTCCGCCTCCGATGAAATCACACGGATACGTTCGAGCCAGTCCTCCGGCACTCCCAAGCTCATAAGTTCGTGGTCCGAGAGTCCGGCAAACAAAGCGGGCTGGACTACGGGCGTGGCAGCCGGCTGGGTATTGCTCGCTACTGGATCGACGACTTCTTCTCGGGTCTCCGCCACCTCCTGAACCATGACGATCTGCATCGCACCGGTCACTGGATTGATAGCGAGCTTGCGCCGGGCGGCCCAACGGTATGCGTCATCGTGGTGATCCACGTACAGCAGCACATACACATCGCCGCTCTCGGGTTTGAACACAATCCCACGCCAGTCCTGGTCAATGCGGACTGACTTCAGATTGGGGTCCCTCGCTGCGTGAATCTTTTCGTAGTTGATGCCCGGGCTCTTCGGATCAGTCTGAAAAAGAATCGCCCACTTCAGAACCTTGGTGTGCACGTTGGAAGGCAGCTTGGCCAATTGCAACAGGAAGTCCTGTGACAAGGCTACTTTGGGTTTGTCGCTCATTTGTTTTCTCCCTGGCCATCGCCACTGACCCCCAATGTTTCGCGCACGGCTTCTTCCCAAGCCCGACCACCCACTGTTGGGGCGCTCTCGTCCAGAACGAATACCCGCCAGCCGGATTTCGACCACGGATCAACCAAGTCCGCTTGCTCAAACGTCAACACAACGACATGGTCGGCCAGCCAGGCCAGCTCAGCATCGGCAACAACGATGCCTCGCTCGTCCGCCAACTCGTACCCCACAGTCGGCGGCTTCGCGCCCCATGCAGCCAGCCGCCGCAACCCCGGACGCAGTGTGTCTACCGCCAAGTCCAAGACCTCCTGCCACTCCCGTGCCATCACACTCTGTTCTGGCAAACCGACGGTGACCGGCACATCCTCCGCAGCAGGCTTGAGCACTTCGCAATCGCCGGCACCAATGCCGCTGACCGTAGTCATGACCATACCTGGCAAGGTCTGCAAGGTGTTGAAAAGCTGCAACCAGCGCCGCCAGCACAGGTGCCGCTGTTCTTCGTCCGTCCCCGCCACGTAGTCCAACACCACAATCCCTGGGCAGAAAAGGCCATCGACCACACCGTTGGCGCTCGCCATGGGCCACCACGAAACGACTGCCGGCTCGCTTTCCTTGCGTGCCAAGCTGGGCACGTGACTTTGGCCGGGACTTTGCATCCACAGCGGCAATTGCTGCATCCAGGCCGCCATCGCACTTGTTGCCTGTACCAAGTCCTCCCGCGTCGATGGAACCATCAAATAGCCCAACCAGAGCGCGTTGCGCTGCAATTGGCCGACCGCCGCATCGTTTGCTGGAGCGGATCCGGGTGGGCTGGCCAGCCAGGTCAGCAAGTGCATTACCGCTTGCTGGCTGAATGCCCCCGACGCAGCACGGGGCAGCGAAGAAGGCGCATTGCTGCCATCGTGACGGTTCAAGGCCACCAACGGCGAATCCAGGTCCGTGCCTGCAGACCCAGCCAATGCGGCTTTCACGTCTTCATGGGTCACCGACCACACCCAGAATCTTCCACTGGTAACCAGCGCGCTGCGTTTTAGCCCATCCTCGCGCGTCGAATTCTGGTGGTAGGCCCAGCCATCGCAAAACACCGCAATCGGCCTGCGCACACTCGCAGAGATCCAAGGCCAGATAACAAAATCCGGCTTGCTGGCGACCACCGCCCCATCCGGCGGGCCCAGGTTGCACTGCGGCTCGATGCGGTAGCGCTGGCCAGCCACCTCCAATACGTAGCCGGACTTGCCGTTCACTATGTCTTGCACCAGCTTCACCGGCGGCATGCCTGCGGTGCCACCCATGCGACGCAGACTTTCGATAAAACGGCTCTCCAGCACCGAGTCGAAGTTCGGGTTGATAAAGATGTCGGAAATCGTGGCCACTTTTTCCAAGTGGCCTAGCGAAGTTACCAGCTCGGACAGGACTTCCCTGCCCCGATCGCGCGACACCAGATGCATATTGCGGCCAAGCCGGTATTGGTACACGCACCGGTAGCAACCATCCTTGTCGGGGTCCTGGTTGCAGGGGCAGGCAGTGATGGCGTCCAACGCCATACGCAGCACATCGGCCAAGGTGCCGGCATCCTGTGCCAGCAATTGGTGCAGGTAGCCGGTACCGCCGGGCACGGAGTCATACAACATGACGTAATGGCGCCGCGGGCCACCATCCCGACCGGGCTCGTCCTGCGTCACCGTGCGCAGGTGGTCCACCTTGCCGCCAAAACGCCGCTTCAGGCCCAATTGCAGCGCCGCCATAAACGACTGCACCACCTCTTCGTCCACACCCGACTTGGTATAGGGCACCAGGATACGCAAGGCCTCCGAGCTGAATTCACGGTACAGGTACAGGCACTCCAGCAAATTGGCCGGCTCCTCATTGCCATGTTTGGGGCAATCGA
>JAYWAV010000210.1:0-4733 GCA_043782015.1 Rhodoferax sp.
CACAAGCGCAAATCCAGCACGACGCCTGGCTGCACCAACAGCGCATGGCGCGGCTAATGCGCGGTCTGGCGGATGACTATGCCGCACTGAAGCGGGAGCGGGGCTGGATCGACATGGGCGATCTGGAGCGTGCCGCGTTGGCGCTGATGTCCGATCCGTTTCTGGGCGCGTGGGTGCAGGAGCGACTGGATGCGCGGGTGCGGCATCTGCTGATCGATGAATTTCAGGACACCAACCCCTTGCAATGGCAAGCGTTGAGCGCGTGGCTGGATTCTTACGCCGGGGCTGGGCGCGCGCCCAGCGTGTTTATTGTGGGCGACCCCAAGCAAAGTATTTATCGCTTTCGCCGCGCCGAACCGCAGGTGTTTCAAGCAGCTAAGGTGTTTGTCGCGCAGGGGCTGGGTGGTGATGTGCTGAGTTGCGACCATACGCGGCGCAACGCGCAAGCGGTGATGGATGTGGTCAACGCGGTGATGGCGCGAGCGCAAGCACAGCAGGAGTTTGAAGGCTTTCGCACGCACAGTACGGCGTCCCATGCGCAGGGTCAGGTGCTCAAGTTGCCACGCATCCTGCGCGATGCGGCAGGCGCTTCGCCAGAAGGTGAAATTCCTGGGTGGCGCGATTCGCTGACCATGCCGCGCCACACACCCGAAGAAACCCGCAAGACGCTGGAATGCCGCCAAGCCGCGCAATGGCTTGCCGCGCAACTGGCGGATGGACGTCTGCATCCGCGAAATGTGCTGGTGCTGGCCCGCAAACGCGAGCGCCTGGGGTTGATGCAGGAGGCGCTGGCCAAGTTGCATATCCCGGCGCAGCAGCCGGAGAAAAATGACTTGTCTGAACTGCCCGAAGTGCAGGACATCGTGGCCTTGCTTGATGTGCTCGTGTCGCCGCGGCATGACCTTTCGCTTGCGCGCTCGCTGAAGTCACCTATCTTTGGGGTGAGCGACCACGACCTGGTGCAGATTGCATTGCAGAGGCGCGCGGAGCCCAAGCTGTCATGGTGGCAGATTCTTCAGCAATCCGGCGATCTGCCCGCCAGCGTGCACCGCGCGAGCCTGTTGCTGGCGCGTTGGAAAGGCTGGCTGGATACGCTGCCGGTGCACGACGCGCTGAGTGCAATGGTCGAAGATGGTGATGTATTGGCGCGCTATGCCACTGCCGCGCAGCCATCGCAAGTGGATACAGCGCTGGCCCATATTCAAGCGGTGTTGCAGGCGGCGCTGGCGGTGGATGGCGGGCGCTACCCCAGTGCTTATGCCTTTGTGCGTGCTTTGCGCGCTGGCGGGCTGACAGCGCCGGTCCGCGCTGACCGCGATGCGGTGCGTCTGTTGACCATCCACGGCGCCAAGGGTCTGGAAGCGTCGCTGGTGCTGATGCTGGACACCGATGGCGAGGCGCCGCGCAGCGAATCGATGGGTGTACTGGTGGATTGGCCGGGAGAGGCTGCGTATCCGCAAAGTCTGGTGTTTCTGGCCAGCGAGTCGCGCCCTAGTGCCTGCGTGGTAGATGCACTGGCCCGCGAGCAAGCCGCGCGCCAGCGTGAGGAACTGAATGCGCTATATGTGGCGACCACCCGTGCCAAGAATACATTGGTGATTTCCAGCGTAGAGCCGCATTCGGCGCAGCCCGCCAGTTGGTGGCAACGGCTGGAAGGTTTGGCCACCGACGCGGTGATGCCTGCGGCAGCGGATGTGGCGCTTGCGCAAGTGACTGACGCTTTTGGTGAAGCCCACAGCGTACTTCTAAAAGTAGTGCCAAAACAGCCTGCAGCGCTTATGGGGAAAGCGCAAGCAGCTATAAAATATGTAGCAAATCAGTCGCAAGAGGCTGCGCCGGACAGCCTGGATGCACGCATCGGTCTGGCCATGCACCGACTTTTGGAGTGGGCTGGTGCCAAATCGGGATGGACGCCGCGCCAGTTGCTGGCAGCACAAACCGAGTTTGAATTAGACGCCGCGCAGGCAACTACGGCTCGCGAGATGGCGCAGCGCATACTGCAAGGTGAAGGTGCCTGGGCGTGGGACGCAGCGGATTTGGCATGGCAAGGCAATGAAGTCGGCATCGCGTGGTGCGGTAAGCCGCTGCGCATGGACCGATTGGTGCAGCGGCGCTCCACGGGCGAATGGTGGGTGCTGGACTACAAGTCCGCAGCGCAGCCCTTGCTGCAACCCGAGTTGCTGGCGCAACTGCAAATCTACCGCGATGCCGTCGCTGTTGCCCAACCGGGCCAGGTCGTACGGGCCGCATTTTTAACCGCGCAAGGCGCAATGATGGAAATGAAGAGTAATGCGCAATGAAAATGAAGTGACCCCGGTGGTCGCTATTGCCGATATCGCCGTGATCGGCGGCGGCCCGGCGGGCCTGATGGCCGCGAAGGTTGCGGCGCAGGCAGGGTGCGCGGTGCACCTCTATGACGCTATGCCGTCGGTAGGGCGCAAGTTTCTGCTCGCAGGAAAAGGCGGATTGAACCTGACCCACTCCGAAGGGCCGGAGGCGTTTGCGGGTCGCTATGGCGCTCGCAGCGCCGCCATTGAGACACTGCTCAAGGACTTTGATGCGCAGGCCCTGCGCGATTGGGTGCATGGGCTGGGTATTGAGACGTTTGTCGGTACCTCGGGTCGGGTGTTTCCCAAAGACATGAAAGCCGCGCCGCTGTTGCGCGCTTGGTTGCAGCAGTTGCGCCATCCCGCGCGAGGCCAACCCGTGCAATTCCACATGCGGCACCGTTGGACGGGTTGGTCGGATGACGGCGCTTTGCAGTTTGACACGCCGCAAGGGCCAGTGTTTCAGCGCGCACGCGCTGTGGTGCTGGCGCTGGGTGGCGGAAGCTGGGCGCGGCTGGGGTCGGATGGGGCGTGGGTTGGACTCCTGGCTTCCAAAGGTGTGCAAGTGGCGGCCTTGTTGCCATCCAACTGCGGCTTCGATGTGAAAGGTGGCTGGAGCACGCATTTCTCCAGCCGCTTTGCCGGGCAACCGTTCAAGTCGGTTGCGATTTCAGTGGCTGCAACCGACGGGCGCACATTCCAGCGAAAGGGCGAGTTTGTTGCCACAGAAACCGGAATCGAAGGGAGCCTGATCTACGCAGCGTCCGCCTTGTTGCGCGATGAAATTTTGCAAACAGGAAGTGCCCGCTTTAGTCTGGACCTGTTGCCCGATTTTCCATTGGAGCGGGTTCTGAAGGAATGCAGCCATCCGCGTGGTTCGCGTTCACTTTCCAGCCATTTAAAAAGTCGTCTCTCTATCGACGGTATCAAGATGGGTTTGTTGTACGAGTTGTGCGCCAAGGAAGTCTTGGAAAACCCAGTGACATTGGCCAGGGCGATCAAGGAATTGCCATTGGCGCTGCAGGCGGCGCGTCCGCTGGATGAAGCCATCAGCAGTGCGGGCGGTGTGGTGTTTGAAACGATGACGCCTGACCTGATGCTGGAGTCGTTACCGGGCGTGTTTTGCGCCGGTGAGATGCTGGACTGGGAAGCGCCTACGGGCGGCTATTTGCTACAGGCCAGTTTTGCCAGTGGCGTGCGGGCGGGGCAGGGTGCCGTCCGATATTGTGCTCAGGGACGGTAGCCCAGTACGCGGGCGGGCAGGAAAAGCACGGCCTTCAGCAGGGCCAGCGCTGCGCCGACGCCAATGCCGAGAACGGCAAACGGAATCGACAAAATAAACACCAGGGGCCATAGCACCAGAGCGAGCACCGCCATCGGCCAGCTCAAGCTCAGCAAAATGAACCAACCTAAAAAAAGCAACAAAGCTTTCATGAAGAACTCCTGAATCAGGACTGGTGTCCCACGATAGTCACAGTTTCCAGCGTGATGTAGCTGGGCACTTCGGTGCTGTTGGTTTGGCCGCCATTTTGCGCCATGTCATCCATTTTCCAAAGCATGGAACCGTTGACAGCTGCAGCCATCAGGACAGCCAGCATGAAGCCAGCAAGGCGGGTGGAACGTTGTGTTGCATAAGCCATTTCATTTCTCCGATTGCAGACCACAGCGGTCTGATGGAGCGAAATGTAGGTATTTACCCCGCGGATTGCACGGCACTTGCGACGGAATGCGGCCGCATGCGAGGAATTGCCCAAAATCGGCGATGAACGTACTGGAAAAGAGGGGGTTGACGAGCCTGATCCTGGCACTGGCTCCACAGTTAGGGCTGCTTGGTTCCCCACCTGACCCGGTTGGCCGCTTCACCATGCAGGGAGGCCCGTCAGTCTCTATTGTAGGCTGAGTTGGATTGGCTTTTTTGCGGGTCAGTAAGGCACTTTGATCGCCCGCATTGGGTTTACTTTCGCCCGCTGATGGCGCGAGGTATACGTTTTGCTCCGTGTCCCCCGCGCCGTGAGGGCGCTCCTCCTTTACCTGCGCAAAACGCATACCCCGCACCATCCGCTTGAGGACTTGTCACGCGAGAATTGAATTCGGGTCGCTGGCGCGCCAGCACCTGGCCAGATCAGGTGGGTTGGGTATTCTTTTCCGGGAGGTCAAGGAGGAGGGCCCTCACGGCCCGGGGGACACGTACGGAAAAGAGTACCCGACACGCCCGATCCAGAAGATGCATATGCGTATAGGAGGTATTCCCTACACCGTAGAATCAGACCATGTCCTACATAGTGCTAGCCCGCAAATACCGCTCACGCAATTTCTCTGAAATGGTGGGGCAGGACCATGTGGTGCAGGCGCTGACCAATGCGCTGACGACCCAACGGCTGCACCATGCCTACCTGTTTACCGGTA
>JAYWAV010000211.1:0-4718 GCA_043782015.1 Rhodoferax sp.
CGCTGTGGCTGACTTTTCTTGGCGGTCCATTGGGATTGCACCGGCTTTATTTGAATGGCCACTGGGACCGTTACAGCGCCCTGTTTTGCGTGCCAACGCTGCTGGGCAGTTACGGGATTTACCGTGCCCGCACCCTCAATCTGGAAGACGGTTGGAGCTGGGTGTTGATTCCGCTACTGGGGTTCACTGTGGCTCTCTGCGCTGTGATGGCAATCGCCTATGGCCTGCGCGACACAGAGAAGTGGAACCAACGCTACAACCCCGCGAGTCCAGCCGATGCCACCGCCGGCCAAACCAACTGGCTCACCGTGGCCGGGCTTGGCATCACACTGCTGGCGGGAACCACTGTGTTGCTGGCCAGTATTGCGTTTAGCTTCCAGCGCTACTTTGAATACGGATTTGATCCAACCCGAGCGCTCGATACGCCCAGCGCCACCGTCAGCCCGGCGGCCAAACCCTAGAAAATCTGCAGGCTGACCCAGTAGGCAATCGCCGCGACGAATGCACTGGCGGGAATTGTCAAAACCCAGGCCCATACGATATTGCCGGCGACACCCCAGCGCACCGCGCTGGCGCGCTGTGTAGAGCCCACGCCCACGATAGCGCCGGTAATGGTGTGGGTCGTTGATACAGGAACACCCAACCACGTCGCCAGGAATAGCGTCATCGCGCCACCGGTTTCGGCACAGAAGCCGCCGACCGGCTTGAGCTTGGTGATCCTCTGACCCATGGTCTTCACGATACGCCAGCCGCCGAACATGGTGCCAAGGCCGATGGCCATGTAGCAAGACACGATGGTCCAGGTGGGCGGCGAAGCCTCATTGGGACCCACATAGCCGGTTGCAATCAGCATCATCCAGATAATGCCGATAGTTTTTTGTGCATCGTTGCCACCATGCCCCAGGCTGTAGGCGCCAGCCGAGACCAACTGCAGACGCCGGAACCAACGGTCAATCCTGGAGGGACGAGTGCGCCGAAACATCCATGCAACGATCACCATCATCAGGGACCCGAGCGTGAAGCCCAGCACTGGTGAAATGAAGATGAAAGCCACGGTTTTCAAAATGCCTGAAGCCACCAGCGCACTGGCACCGGTCTTCGCAATCACGGCACCGACGATGCCACCAATTAGCGCATGCGAAGAGCTGCTGGGGATGCCGTAGTACCAGGTGATGACGTTCCAGGTGATCGCACCCAGCAGGGCACCAAATACCACGTGGGTATCCACCACACCGGGCTGAACGATGCCCTTGCCCACAGTGGCGGCCACGCTCAAGTGAAAGATGAAGATGGCAACGAAATTAAAGAAGGCCGCGAACAGGATGGCCTGCCCCGGCTTGAGCACCCCGGTGGACACGACCGTCGCAATCGAGTTGGCCGCATCATGAAAGCCGTTCATGAAGTCGAACACCAACGCCAGCGCGACCAGCAACATCACCACCCACAGGGCCGTTTGAACGGTTTCCATAAATCCGTATCCTGCTGAATCAGGAGTTCTCGAGGATGATGCCCTCGATCACATTGGCTACGTCTTCGCACTTGTCAGTGATGGTTTCCAGCAGTTCGTAAATCGCCTTGAGCTTGATCACTTCGCGAACATCCGGCTCCTCGCGGAACAGCTTGCTCATTGCGGTGCGCATCACGCGGTCCGCGTCAGATTCCAGACGGTCAATTTCTTCGCAGGTTTTCAGCGCAGCTTCGGCAACGGCCTGCTCCGCAATGTGCCCCAGCAGTTTGACCACATCACGCAGGCGTTCACAGCACTTCACACTCAGATCGGTCAGGCGAACAATTTCTTCGGTCATGTGCCGCACGTCGTACAGCGCCATGGTTTCCGCCGAGTCCTGGATCAAATCGGCCACGTCATCCATGGTGTTGATCAGCGAATGGATTTGCTCGCGGTCAATCGGGGTGATGAAGGTGACGTGCAGGGCCTTGTTGCATTCGTGGGTCACGCGGTCAGCGGCGCGCTCTGCGTTATCCACTTCCTGGTTGTACTTGGCGCGCAAGTCCAGATCGTTGTAATTGGCAACCAGTTTGGAAAAGGCATGCGCAGCTTCCACAATGCGGTCGGCATGCTGGTTGAACATCTCAAAAAAGTTGCCCTCTCGGGGCAGTAGTTTTCCAAACAGCATGAAGTCTCCTAACGGTGGAACATGTCAATTATTTGACTGTCTTATGACGGGCCGAAGTTTAACCGCCCGGGCACCATAGGCCCCTCGCCCGTTCAGGCGCTTCTGAAAATAAAGTAAACCGCGCCCACCATGCATAACCCGGCCCACAAATAGTCCAGTTTCAAAGGCTGATCCAGGTAAAACATCGCAAACGGCACAAAAACGCCCAGCGTGATGACCTCCTGCATGATCTTGAGCTGGGCCACGGCAATGCCAGCTTGCTGGAAGCCGATACGGTTCGCAGGTACCTGCAACAGGTATTCGAACAGCGCAATACCCCAACTGACCATCGCGGCGATGTACCAGGGGGCCGTTGCCAGATTTTTCAGATGGCCATACCACGCGAATGTCATGAAAACGTTGCTGGCGATCAGCAGCAGTAAGGTTTGCAGGAACAGGGGGATGGCGTTCAGGAATTGCATGTTTACATTATCCGGGGGCTTTCTTTCCTGTGTTACCTCTGGATCATGCGTGTCGGGTACTCTTTTCCGTACGTGTCCCTCGGGCTGTGAGGGCCTTCCTCCTTGACCTCCCGGAAAAGAGTACCCAACCCACCTGATCTCAGCGCGGTGCTGGCAGGCCAGTGCCCCTGAATTCATTTCTCGCTTGACAGCTTTTCGAGCTGATGGTGCGGGGTATGCGTTTTGCGTAGGTCAAGGAGGAGGGCCCTCACGGCCCGGGGGACACGGAGCAAAAGGTATACCCCGCGCCGTCAGCGGGCGAAAGAAATGCCTTCCCAACCGCCAATTAAAAAGCCCTGCAACTCACGCTGCAGGGCTTTATTCAAAAGCTAGAGTGACTAAGCCGCCACACCATCCTTCACAGTAGCAGCAGACTCGGTGTAGTCATCGATCTTGTCAAAGTTCAGGTACTGGTACACCTTGTCGCTGGCGGCGGTCAACACACTCATGTCGGCCAGGTACTCTTCCTTGGTCGGAATGCGGCCCAGCTTTGAGCAGATCGCAGCCAGTTCGGCCGAGCCCAGATACACATTGGAGTTCTTGCCCAAACGGTTCGGAAAGTTGCGAGTGGATGTGGAGAACACGGTAGCGCCCTCCTTCACTTGCGCCTGATTGCCCATGCACAAGCTGCAGCCTGGCATTTCCATACGCGCACCAGCGCTACCCAGCACACCGTAGTGGCCTTCGTCGCTCAATTGCTTGGCGTCCATCTTGGTTGGTGGGGCGACCCACAGCTTGACCGGGATGTCACGCTTATTTTCCAGCAGCTTGGAAGCCGCACGGAAGTGGCCGATGTTGGTCATGCAGGAACCAATGAACACTTCGTCGATCTTGGCGCCCGCCACCTCGGACAAAGTCTTCACGTCGTCCGGATCATTCGGGCAGGCCACGATAGGTTCGTGGATGTCGGCCAGGTCAATCTCGATCACAGCGGCGTAGTCTGCATCGGCGTCGCCCTTGAGCAACTGGGGATCCCTCAGCCAGGCTTCCTGCGCGGCAATGCGGCGGGCCAGGGTGCGGGCATCTGCGTAGCCATTGGCAATCATCCACTTCATCATCGTGATGTTGCTGTTGATGTACTCAATGATCGGCTCCTTGTTCAGGTGCACGGTGCAACCTGCGGCAGAGCGCTCGGCCGATGCGTCGGACAGCTCAAACGCCTGTTCGACTTTCAAATCGGGCAGGCCTTCGATTTCGAGAATACGGCCGGAGAAGATGTTCCTCTTACCTTTCTTCTCGACAGTCAGCAGACCGGCCTTGATGGCGTACAACGGGATCGCGTTGACCAGGTCACGCAGGGTCACGCCGTTTTGCATCTTGCCTTTGAAGCGCACCAATACCGACTCGGGCATATCCAAAGGCATCACGCCCGTCGCAGCGGCAAACGCCACCAGACCGGAGCCTGCGGGGAAGCTGATACCGATGGGGAAACGCGTGTGGCTATCGCCACCGGTGCCCACGGTGTCGGGCAGCAACAAGCGGTTCAGCCAGGAGTGGATCACGCCATCACCGGGGCGCAGCGAGATGCCACCGCGCGTGCTGATGAAGTCGGGCAACTCGTGGTGCATCTTCACGTCCACGGGCTTAGGGTAAGCGGCGGTGTGGCAAAAGGACTGCATCACCAAGTCGGCACTAAAGCCCAGGCAAGCCAGGTCTTTGAGCTCGTCGCGGGTCATCGGGCCGGTCGTGTCTTGCGAGCCAACCGAGGTCATCTTGGGTTCGCAGTACATACCCGGACGCACGCCCTGTTGCTCGCCGTCGACCACCGGCAAACCGCAGGCGCGGCCCACCATCTTTTGCGCCAGGCTGAAGCCCTTCTTGGTGTCTTCGGGGTTGGTCGGCAAACGGAACAAGGTGGAGGGCGCAAGGCCCAGGGCCTCGCGCGCCTTGGTGGTCAGGCCACGGCCAATGATCAGGGGAATACGGCCACCGGCGCGCACTTCGTCAAACAGCACATCGCTCTTGACAGTGAACTCGGCAATCACCTTGCCATCCTTCAGCGCCTTGCCAGCGTAGGGCAGCAACTCCACCACATCACCCATGTTCATCTGGCTCACATCCAGCTCGATCGGCAGCGCACCAG
>JAYWAV010000212.1:0-4715 GCA_043782015.1 Rhodoferax sp.
TCGTGCTGCTGTCAAGAAGGTTGGAAGCCCGCGCTACTGGTCACTTCTTGCCAACATCCAGAAATGGAATCGGTGCGCCAGCGTAAATGTTTTGGGGCAGTTTTCCATCCCATTTTTTCGCCTTTTCAAGCTCCACTTCCACGCGCTTCAACTCCAGCAAACCTGAGTTGCTGCGCAGCGCATCACCCTGCAAGCTGATGGACTTGGCTTGGGCCTCTGCAGTCGCAACCGTAGCGCGGGCCTCGGCTTCTGCAATCGCAACTTTCTGCTTTTGCTCGGCCTCGACGGTCTTCAGCGTGTTTTCCGCGGCAAGGCGCTTTTGCTCTTGCGTCACCTTGTCGTTGATGGCCGCCATGTAACTGGGGCTGAAGCTGAAGTTGCGCATGTCGATGCTGATCACCTGGGCGCCATACAACGAAAGCTTTGCATTCAAGGACGCGTTGATCTCGCTGCTGACCTGGCTGCGTTTCGCAATCAGATCAGGGGCGGTGTAGCGGCTGGTAACCGCTTTGAAGACTTCCATCGTTGCGGTCTGCACATAACTGGACAGATCACCGTTGTGGCTGTACTTCTCATACACCTCAGCCACTTTGTCGGGCATGACCGAGTAGCGCACGGTCATGCTCACATTGACGGGCTGGGTATCGCTGGTGGAGCCCTCGGCTTTTTCAATGTCGGCCTGCTCTGCCCGAATGCTGAAGTTGTTCAGCTTCTGCCATGGCGGCAGTACTGCCAGACCTTCACCTTCAATACCAACGATCTTGCCGAACTGCGTGACCACACCGCGGCTGCCGGTCGGGACACTGTAGAAGGGCCAGATGACAAATAGCAGAAATAGTCCTGCAATCGCACCCACTGTGTATTTGTTGATATAGCGCATCAGAAACTCCCTCAAAGTTGACTACCGGATCAGGATCCAACTCTACTTGGGTCCAGCCAACTCGACTGCCGGAACCTTTAAATGCCGGTCAAAGAAATTGGCAATCGCGTGGAACACATGTTTCTGGCTGACGGGGCCCGACAGGCCATGCTTGCCACCGGGGTAGGTCATCAGGTCAAACTGAATGCCCTTCTTCTGCATCGCATCCATCAGCCGGGTGGAATTGGTGAAGAGCACGTTGTCATCCGCCATACCGTGCACCAGCAGCAGCGGCGAGCGCAGGCCGTCCAACTGCGCGAACACGCCACTTTGCGCGTAGCCCTCGGGGTTGTCTTTGGGTGTGCGCAGGTAGTGCTCGGTGTAATGCGTGTCGTACAAAGACCAATCTGTCACCGGGGCCACAGCCACGCCCGCGGCGATGCGGTCTGACGCAGCGGCCAGCAGACGCACAGTCATGAAGCCACCATAGCTCCAGCCAAACACGCCAATACGCTTGGCATCCACAAAGCTCTGGCTGCGTAGCCAGTCAATACCAGTCAGCTGGTCTTGCACTTCATTGCGGCCCAGGTTGCCGTAGATCACATCGGTGAACGCACGCTCGCGCCGCGCCGAGCCACGGTTGTCCAGCGCGAAGACCACATAGCCCTGTTGCGCCATGTACTGCTCAAACAGGCTGGCCCACTTGCGTCCCACCACTTGCTCGCCGGGACCGCCGTAGGTGGACAGGAATACCGGGTAACGCTTGCTGGCATCGAAGTTCAGCGGCTTGCGCAACTCGTAGTGCAGGGTCTGGCCGTCGACCGCCTTCAGCGTGCCGTATTCGGTTTTGACGTGGCTGCTCAGGTACGGGTAATACGGGTGGTGTGGCGTCAACGCATTCTCTTCAACCCACGCAACGCGTGCGCCATCAGGCTTGTAGATACCGGTTTGCGGTGGCGTGTCGGGGTCAGAGAAGGTGTCGATAAAGCTTTCGCCGGATTCCGAGAATTTGGCCTCGTGCCAGCCGTCACCCTGGGTGATGCGCTGGGGGGCGTTTGCGTTGCTGCCGTCCAGACGCAGCGCATACACCTGCTTGTCAGTCACCACATCTCGATTGGACGATACATAGGCAATGCCGGCTTTTTCGTCGACGGCCAGCAAATGGTCAATACCCCACTCGCCGGCTGAGATTGGATAAAAAACCTTGCCGTCCAGCCCCATCAAATACAAATGTTTGCGCCCGCTGCGCTCGGAGGTCCAGATGAACGCCTTTTGTTTTTTCAGGAAACGCGGCTCGTCCAGAATGTTGACCCAGGTGCTGGACTGCTCACAGACGACCACGCGCGGCTGCAACGCCGCTACGGCAGCGGCACGCAATTCCAGTTGCTTCTGGTTGCGTGTTTGCACCTGGAAAAACACCTGCTGGCTATCCAAGCTCCAGTCGGCGCGCACCAGGTAAATGTCCTTTTCGGTACCCAGCGGTACCGGACGAATGACACCTGTGGCGGGCGACACCACGGCCAGTGATACCCGCACATTGGGCTGCCCTGCTGCGGGGTAGCGCTGCTCCGTCACATCGGTGCGGTCGGCCTGCACTTCAAAGCGCTTTTGAATGGCGACCGGGCTCTCGTCAAACTTCTTGAAGGCGATGGCAGAGTCATCGGGCGCCCACCAGTAGCCGCTGCGCTGGTCCATCTCTTCCTGCGCAACAAACTCGGCCTCGGCATTGTGGACGGTTCCCTTGCCGTCTCGCGTCAGCCGCTTTTCCTTGCCGGTCTTCAAGTCGACCACGCACAAATTCTGGTCACGTACAAATGAGACATAACGCCCCTTGGGCGAAATCTTCGGATCCAGCAGATCACCGCTGGCCACCTTGCGCGGCTGGTCCGGCTTGTTGACATCCACCAGATACAAGCTGCCACCCAGCGGAATCAGCATTTGCTGGCCATCAGGCGACCAGCTGTAACTGGCAATGCCCTTGAAGCTGGCACTGCGGTCACGCTCACGGCGGGCCTGTTCGGCATCCGACAGCTTTTCCTGTGGCGCCAACACCGTGGAATTGACCAGACGCCGCATGGCCTGGTCTTTCAGGTTGAACTCCCACAAATCGAGCTGGAACTGGTTTTCGGGTCGCCCTTTCAAGAAGGTGACGCGTGCACCGTCCGGCGCAATCTGCAAGCCGCGCACACGGGGCCCCGAGAGGGCCGGGTCCGAGTAAATGCGGTCAATAGTGAGGTTCTCGGCCCCAACGGGGAGCGCGGAAAGGGCAAGCAATACAAAAAGTAAACGGCGCATGGTTCAAAAAATTCAGAGTAAGACTAAGATTTGACAGGGTTCAGCACAAGCTGCACCATATTTTGCGTATCAATGTACTGCCTGGCAGCTTGTTGCACATCCGCTGCGGTCAAGGCTTTGACGCGCGCCTCGTATCTCAGGACGCGGGCCGGGTCTTCGCCCTGCTCTTTGGATGAGCGCAACACGCTGAGCCAGTAGCCATTGGTCTTGACGGCTTCGCGGAAATTCTTGATCCAGTTTTCCTTGACCTTGGCCAGATCACCCGCCTGCGGCCCCTGATCCTTGAGTTTTTGCATCTCTGCCAGGCTGGCGTCCACGATCTTGTCCACATTGTCGGGACTACTGGGCACTGTCAGGTTGATCGTGTAGTGGCCGTAAGGGAGCTTGCTGAACTGGGCCGACAGGCTGGGCGAGTACACCGCACCCATCTTTTCACGGAGCACTTCCACCAGCTTGATATCCAGCACATCGACCATGGCCCGCATCGCCATGTTGGCGCTGTTGGAATACGCAGCATCTCCGGTCAGCGTCAGCGACAGGATACTTTTGGCTTCGGTGCCGCCCAAGACCGCAGAGCGCACCGCGCCTTTCACCGGGCGCAGCCCGAGGTCGCGGAACTGGGTGGGCACATCGGCCACCGGCAAGCTACCCAAATAGCGCGCGACCAGTGGTTTCAACACCTGGGTGTCCAGGCTCCCAACGAAGAAGAAAGTGAAGCCCTTGGCGCTGCCAAATCGGGCACGGTAAATATCCATCGCACGGCCCAGGTCCAGCTGGTCAAAGTCCTGCGACTTCGGTATACGCGGCCGACGGGGATGGTCGCCGTACAAAGCCTTCTGGATGGCCTCTGAAAAGCGCACTTCGGGACTCGCTTCCGCGTTCTTCAGCATGTCACGGCTCTTGCCGACAAAGGACATGAACAGGGTTTCATCGCGGCGCGGTTGGGTGAAGAACAAATGGGTGAGCTGCAGCAGGGTTTCCAGCTCGGCATTGCCGGCTTGTCCGCCAAAGCCCTCAGAGATGTCGCCCAACTGCGGCCCAGCGCTCACCGCTTTGCCCGCCAACAGCTTGCGCAAATCGTTGGGTGAAAAATCTGCCAGCCCCATCTCCGACACCACAGGCACCGCATAGCTGCCGTTGATCAGGTCCGCATCCGGGAACAACGACAAACCACCGGCACGGTAGGCACCCATCAGAATCTGGTCATTTTTGAAATCCGTGGGTTTGAGCACCACTTGGACACCATTGCTGAGGGTCCACTCCGTCAAGCCCAACGCAGGCATTGTCTTTTCGGACACCACAGTTCCGCTTTTCGGGAGCTGTGGCATCAGGCCACGCGCCATCGTCTTCTCGGCATACGCCTTCACCGGCGTAGCCGCAGCCTTCGCCACGATGTCCAGCAAATCTTTGCCCGTGGGTTTTGCAGCGTCTTCCGAATCCACGCCCTGGTAGATCAGCAATTTGTGGTTGCTGCCATTGATCAACTGGCGTGCAAGCAGGCTGACTTCCTGCAGCGTGATGCCAGGCAGCATGTCATTCGCGGCGCGCGCTTCTGCCGCGA
>JAYWAV010000213.1:0-4698 GCA_043782015.1 Rhodoferax sp.
ATCAGCACATTGATCTGCGCGCCCATTTGTGGCGTCACGGTCTGCTGGTACATGCCCCACATTACACCCCCCAGGCCCGCCAGCGCGCTACCCACGACAAATACGCCAATGAACAGGCGCTTGATGCGGTAGCCCAGCGACTCCACCATTTCACGGTCTTGCACACCGGCACGGATCAGCAGGCCCAGCTTGGTACGGCTGAGCACCCAAGCCAATGCGCCAAACACCACCAGGCCCACCACCACCGCCATCAGCCGGTATTTCTCAATTGCAGCATCTCCGAGCAGAATGGAGCCACGCATGCCCTCGGGCAGCGGCAGCGGAATCTGCGCCGGACCCCAGATGACCTTGATCAGCTCTTCGCCAATGATCATGCCGCCCATCGTGATCAGAATCTGCTTCAGATGCTGCCCATAGACCGGGCGCACAATGAAGCGCTCGAAGGCAAGTCCTACCGCGCCCGCCACCAGCATCGCTACCAGCATCGCCGGGAACACGGCCACCAGGTTGCGCCACAGCTCACCCGATGCCGTCCAGTCGCCCATTAATCCCATCACGGTGGTGGCCACAAAAGCGCCCAGCGCGATGAATACGCCGTGGCCGAAGTTCAACACGTCCATCAGGCCGAACACCAATGTCAAGCCGGAGGCAATGATGAAAATAATCATGCCCATCGCCAGGCCCGCCACTGTCAGCGTGAGCCAGGTCGATGATGAACCGATCATCGGCATCACCAACAAAGCCAGCAGTGGCACCAAGGCCAGCGGCTTCCAATCCAATTCCAGCTTGTTCATAGTGCCAACCCCAACAGCGAGCGCTGTAGTTCTTCGTTCTCCGCAAGGTCTTTCATCGAACCGGCATGCACCACGCGGCCATCGTCCATCACGGCGACGTGGTCACCCAACCGCTTGGCGAAGCTGATGTTTTGTTCCACCAGCAAAATCGTGGTGCCGGTTTTCTTGAGCTGGGCAAACGCATCAATCATGTTGTTGATGATCGCCGGCGCCAGGCCCTTGCTAGGCTCATCCACGATCAGCAACTTGCGCGGTTCGACAATGGCGCGCGCCACAGCCAGCATCTGCTTTTGCCCACCGGACAACTTGCCTGCGGGATGGTTCCAGAATGTCTCCACTGCGGGAAACAGCTTGTAGATCCACTGCAATCGCGCAGCATCCATTTGTGAAGCCCGCCCCGATTTGCGCGCAGCAAGCAGCATGTTTTCCTGCACCGTCAGGTCAGAAAAAATTCCCATTTTTTCCGGCACATAGGCCACGTCCTGCGAAGCTATCAATGGCGTGGGTATATGGGTGATGTCCTGGCCGTCCAGCACCACAGTGCCTTGCGACGCTTGCCACAGGCCCATGATGGTCCGCAGCGTGGTGGTCTTGCCCGCGCCATTGCGGCCCAGCAACATCGTCAGCTCACCACGCGGCACCGCGAGGTCTACGCCATGCAGGATGTGGTACGCGCCAATGTGGGTGTGAACACCCGCGAGGGTCAGCAGGTTATCGCTCATGCTGCCTCCTTCTCTGCCGGTGCCACCCCGAGATACGCCTCTTGAACTACGGGCGAGGCGATCACGGTAGCCGGATCGCCATCGGCCACCAGCGTGCCGTTGTGCAGCACGATGATGCGGTCCGAGAGTTCACGCACCACGTCCATCTTGTGCTCCACCAGCAGAATGGTTTTAGTCTTGTCGTTTTTCAGCGCGCGAATCAGATCGAGGATCACTGGCGCTTCGTCATGGCTCATGCCCGCAGTAGGCTCGTCGAACATGTAGACCTGCGGATCCAGCGCCATCAACAGTGCCACTTCCAGCTTGCGCTGGTCGCCATGCGGCAGGCTCACGACGGCCTGGGTTTGCTGGTGCGTCATCGCAACCGACTCCAGAATCTCATGCGCGCGTTGCGTCAGCGCTTTGTGGTCACTCCAGATGCTCCACAAATTCAGTCCGCGCAAGTGCTTGCCACTCTTCGTCGCCTGCACCGCCAGCCGCACGTTCTCCAGCACCGTCAAAAACGGGAACAGGTTAGTCAGCTGAAACGCCCGCCCCAGCCCGGACAGGGTGCGGGCCGAGGGCGGCAGACCCGACAGATCGCGGCCATTGAGGGACACCGTCCCCTGGCTGGCCTTGAGCTGCCCGGAAATCAGGTTGAAGTAGGTGGTCTTGCCAGCCCCGTTGGGGCCCACTATGGCGGTGAGTGTGCCGGGCTGAAACGTACAGCTGACAGCGTTCACCGCCACGTGGCCGCCAAAGCGGATGGTCAGGTTTTCGGTCGCTAACAATATGGTTTCCTCAGACTAACTTTTGGTACTTACGGACAGGTGCCAATTACGTAGTAATTGGTGCCGGTCATCTTCAGGGTGGTTGTGACGAAGGTATTCCACAGACCCATGTTCTGGTTGGATCCATTGGCATACGTCGTTCCGCCCGTTTGATGCGCCCGTCCCGCTGTGGTGTGGGCGTAATTGGAGGCTGTGTAGCAGGTGGCTGGCGGCGGCGCAGACCCGGTGGTGGTACCGCTGGCAACTGCGGAGCTTGCACCCTCCTGTCCATTGGCGTCCTGCGCACGGACGGTCCAGCCGTAGGTGGTCGCAGCAGCCAGGCCGGTGTCGGAATAACTCAGCGTTGTCACGGGCAGGGCATTGGTTTTGTTGCCATTGCGGTAGACGTTGTAGTTTGCTGCGCCGGTGACGGCGCCCCAACTGATCGTCATGGCGCTGGCCGTGGGGTTCGATGTCACGACATTCGAAGGTGCAGGCAGGCTCGCTGGCGGTGGCGTCCCAGAACCGCTGGAGACACGGTCCACCATGGCTTTGATGGCTGCCATTTGGGGGCCGGACTTTTTGGCATAGTTGGCGCTGTCATATCCCCACCAGTCCCAGCAACTGTTGGTGGCTGCCGTACTTGTCTGTGGATACAGCACGACGATGTTGTTCGAATCGGCCCAACGGTTATAGCCGGTGTTGCGAACGTATTGCTGCTGAACCAGCGTCACATTCTGTTGGCATCCGTGCAAGACCACGTGCACGCGGCATTGGGCACCACTGGTACAGGCTTGTGGGATATAGGCCCAGCCCGTCGGTGCCATGCCATGGTTGGTGATGAACTGCGTCTGGTTGAACTCGACAAAGTTGCCTGCGGGCAGCGTTGCGTTGTTGCGCGCATTCAAGGTGCCATACAAATGCCCCAGGATGGCCCCCGCGAGGTCAAAATTACAGTTGTTGATGTAGGGCGAGCCCTTGGTGGAGCAGGTGCTGCCGTAGTCGTCGGTGACCATCGCGTGCTCGGCGGCGATGTTATTTTTATAGACCACATTGGCCGCCGGTACGAAACTGTTGTAGTAGGTTTTCAGGGCATCCATGACGCCCTGTTTGACCGTGCTGTCAATGGTTCCGGAGAACAGGTACACCTTGGAGTTCTGCAGATTGGCTACCGGATCAATGGTGCCGGCGCTGGCCCAGTTGTTGGTGGTGCTGACCAGTGTGCTGGTCGGAATGCCCGCAGGGCTTGCCATGCAGCGACCGGTGGCATTGGTGATCGAGCCCTCTGCACAGTAGAAAGGGCCGCCGGCCACCACGCCTGCGCCCTTGGCAAAGGTCGCGGAATAGGCCACGTGCAGCTGCACGGCCATGAACCCACCTGACGACAGGCCCGACACGGTGGTCTGTGCTTTATCGATATTGAGTTGAGGCAGATCTACCGCAGCCGATGCAAAGCCGGCAGAGAAAGCTGCGCAGCATGCAGCTACGCGTAGAGCGTTCAAATTCACCATGATGTCTGTCTCCTGTTTGTTTTCGGAAAAACCCATCCAGGCCCCCGTGTGTCCGGGAGTTCATCAACCCACGCATTGGAAATTCGGGGCCGCCGCCCCGAAACAAACTACCGCTTGTTGCGGATCGGTACGTCCATCTCTTCCGCCTTGATTTCGCGGACGAGTTCAGGAACACCCCAGGCAAAGGCCGGGTCTACCTTGATCTTGAAGTGGTACATGCTTTGCATCGCCTGGTGATCTTCCTTGCGGAAGGTCATCTTGCCCTTGGGCGTGTCAAAGCTCATACCCTCCATAGCCGTGATCAAGGTATCGGCTTTGGTCTCGCCCTTGGTCTTGTTCAGTGCAGTCACAATGGCCATCGCTGCAGAGAAGCCACCTGCCGTGAAGAAGTCTGGGGGCGACTTGAACTGGCTGTAATGGCGTGCCACCAGGGCTTCGTTGACGGCGTTCTTGGGCATACCGAAGTAGTAGTAGGCTGCGCCTTCCATACCGGGGAATTGCTTGTAGGCCACCATCGCGGGCAGGATGTTGCCGCCAGTTGCGATTTCAATGCCGTAGCGCTTCAAGTCCATGTCGGCGATCTTGAATGGATTGCCGCCACCGCCGGCCCAGATGATCCAGATGATCTTGCGACCAGGGATGTCCTTGAGCTTGTCGATGATGTGCTGCGCGCCAGCCGTGAAGTCAGTCGTCGCTGTAGGCAGATATTCCTCATGGGCGATCTTGGCTTTCTTGATTGATTCGCGGAAGGCCTTCACACCGTCACGTCCGAATGCGTAGTCTTGTGCCAGTGTGGCTATCGTTACGCCAGGTTTGTCCAGCGCGACAGCGTTGGAGATCGCGTCTTGCGAGCTGTTGCGGCCGGTGCGGAAAATGTATTTGTTCCACTTGTCGCCGGTGATGGAGTCGGCCACTGCAGGCT
>JAYWAV010000214.1:0-4693 GCA_043782015.1 Rhodoferax sp.
GAATACGATAAAAAATCGCAACGCCTGCTAGAGGTCAACGCCGAGTTAGAGAGCCCCAAAGTCTGGGATGACGCTAATCGCGCGCGTGAACTCGGCAAAGAAAAACGCCTGATTGACGACGTTATTTCGCACATCGATACGCTCACGTCCGACTCGCAGGGTGCGGCTGAATTGCTCGAGCTCGCCGAGATGGAAGGCGACGAGGCCACGTTGCTGAGCCTTAAAACGGACGTCAGCAAAGTCAACGCAATCCTCGCCGAGCTTGAATTCAAGCGCATGTTTTCGGGCGAGCAGGACGTGTCGAATTGCTTCCTCGACATCAACTCAGGCTCCGGCGGCACCGAGGCGCAGGACTGGGCGCAGATGCTGTTTCGCATGTATTGCCGCTACGGCGAGCGGCGCGGTTTCAAAGTGGAAATTCTTGAAGAATCGGATGGTGATGTGGCGGGCCTGAAGAGCGCCTCAATCAAACTCACCGGTGATTACGCTTACGGCTATTTGCGCACCGAAACTGGCATTCATCGCCTCGTGCGCAAGAGCCCGTTCGACAGCAATGCGCGTCGTCACACTTCGTTTGCGTCGGTGTTCGTCTACCCCGAAGTGGATGATTCCATTGAGATTGACATCAATCCGTCGGACGTGCGTACCGACACGTTCCGCGCCAGCGGAGCGGGTGGTCAGCACATCAACAAGACCGATTCGGCCGTGTGACTGACGCACATCCCGACCGGCATCGTTGTCCAGTGCCAGGATGGTCGTAGCCAGCACAGCAACCGCGATGTGGCGTGGAAGCGCCTGCGTTCGCGCCTGTATGACTTTGAGTTGCGCAAGCAGCAAGAGGCACAACAGAAACTGGAAGATACCAAGACCGATGTGGGCTGGGGCCACCAGATTCGCTCTTACGTGCTGGACAACAGCCGCATCAAAGACCTTCGCACGAATTACGAGACGTCGGCCACCCAAAAAGTGCTCGACGGGGACCTCGATCCCTTCATTCAAGCTTCGCTCAAACAGGGCGTGTAACTTAAATCTTCTGGAGACTTCCCATGTTGCAATCCCTTGACGGACAAGCCGCACCCAAGGCCATCCTGCGTAGCGAATACACCGCGCCCGCTTACTGGATCGATACCGTCGATCTGAGTTTTGATCTGGACCCAGCCAAGACCCGCGTGCTGAACAAGATGACCGTGCGCCGCAACCCGCAAGTGCCCGCGCAAGCGCTGCGTCTGGACGGCGAAGAACTGAACCTGGCCCGCGTGCTGGTTAACGGCCAGGGCACCTCCTTCAAGATGGACGGCGACCAACTGGTTCTGGAAAACTTGCCTGAAGGAACTGAATCGTTTCAGCTGGAGATCTTCACGACCTGCAACCCGAGCAAGAACACCAAGCTGTCGGGCCTGTATGTCAGCAACGATTCGTTCTTTACGCAATGCGAAGCCGAAGGTTTCCGGCGCATCACCTACTTCCTGGACCGCCCCGATGTGATGGCCAGCTACACGGTGACGCTGCGCGCCGACAAGGCCAAGTACCCGGTGCTGCTGTCCAACGGCAACCTGGTGGACAGTGGCGCGCTGGCTGGACCTGACAATGTGGGCCGCCATTTCGCCAAGTGGGTTGATCCACACAAGAAACCCAGTTACCTGTTTGCATTGGTGGCAGGCGCCCTGGTGGCGCGAGAGCAGCGCATCACATCGCGCGCTGGTCAGGAGCATTTGCTGCAAGTGTTCGTGCGCCCCGGCGATCTGGACAAGACCGAGCACGCGATGAATTCGCTGATGGCATCGGTCGCCTGGGACGAAGCCCGCTTTGGCCTGCCGCTGGATCTGGAGCGCTTCATGATCGTCGCCACCAGCGACTTCAACATGGGCGCGATGGAGAACAAGGGCCTGAACATCTTCAACACCAAGTTCGTGCTGGCGAACCAGGCCACCGCCACCGACATGGACTACGCGGGCATCGAGAGCGTGGTTGGCCATGAATACTTCCACAACTGGACCGGCAACCGCATCACCTGCCGCGACTGGTTTCAACTGTCGCTCAAAGAAGGACTGACCGTCTTCCGCGACCAGGAATTCAGCCAGGACATGTGCAGCGATGTGTCGGCCCGCGCCGTCAAACGCATTGAAGACGTGCGCGTCTTGCGCACCGCCCAGTTCGCCGAAGACGCTGGCCCCATGGCCCACCCCGTGCGCCCGGACAGCTACATCGAGATCAACAACTTCTACACGTTGACGATCTACGAAAAGGGTTCCGAAGTCGTGCGCATGATGCAAACGTTGACCTCACGCGAAGGCTTTGCCAAAGGCATGACGCTGTACTTTGCGCGCTTTGACGGCCAAGCCGTCACCTGCGATGACTTCGCGCAAGCCATTGCCGACGCGAATCCCGATTCCGAACTCGCCAGGCAACTGACCCAGTTCAAGCGCTGGTACAGCCAGGCCGGTACGCCCCGCGTACAAGCGCGTGGCGAATACGACGCTGCGGCGCAAACCTATACGCTGCACTTCACGCAATCCTGCACGTCCACACCGGGACAGGCCACCAAAGAGCCATTTGTGATACCGGTCAGCCTCGGTCTGGTTGGCGCATCCAGCGGCGCGGCCCTGTCATTGCAAGTGCGCGGTGCTGCTGCGCAATCGGGTGACCATCTATTCGTACTGTCGCAAGCCAGCGACTCCATCACGTTCGAGAACGTACTTGAGGAGCCCGTGCCCTCCATCCTGCGCGGCTTCTCCGCGCCGGTGGTGCTGGAGATGGAGTACACCGACGCCCAGTTGTTGACGCTGCTGGCGAATGACCCCGATCCGTTCAACCGCTGGGAAGCGGGTCAACGATTGGCGATGCGCAGCGCTATTAATTCGATAGCTGCTCACGCAAACTCCACGGGCGCTGCACCGCTAAATGATGCCTATATCCAGGCGATGCGCGATGTGCTGCGCAACCCCACACTGGACGCTGCGTTCAAGGAACTGGTGCTCACGCTCCCGGCAGAAACCTATATCGCCGAGCAGCTCGACGTGGTTGACCCGCAGCGCGTGCACGCTGTGCGCGAAGCCGTGCGCCTGCAACTGGCGACCCAACTGCAAGCCGATTGGGAATGGGTTTTCTCCGAGTTCCAGACGCCCGGCGCCTATGTGCCCGACGCCACCTCCAGCGGCCGCCGCGCGCTCGTGGGCATGGCGCTGCATATGCTGTGCCTGGCCGCAGTCCAATCCGGTGACCCTTCGGCTGGCTCAGGACAGGCTCCGGTGTGGCCCGGCAAGACGCTGGCACGCTTCAAGTCCGCCAGCAACATGACCGACCGTTTCAACGCATTGGCCGCACTGGTCAGCAGCGGCCACCCGCTGGCTGCGCAGGCCCTGGCTGCTTTCCACGCGCTGTTCAAGAACGAAGCGCTGGTGCTGGACAAGTGGTTTGCGCTGCAAGGCGGAAGCTCCGACCGCGGTGGCCACGTGCTCCCGCTGGTGCGCCAGTTGATGACACACCCCGACTTCAGCCTGCGCAACCCGAACCGCGCGCGCAGCCTGATCTTCGCCTACTGCAACGCCAACCCCGGCGGCTTCCACCGTGCGGACGCGGCCGGCTATGTGTTCTGGGCCGAGCGCGTCATTGAGCTCGATGGCATCAACCCGCAAATCGCCTCCCGCCTGGCCCGTGCGCTGGACCGCTGGAAGAAGCTGGACGAGCCGTACCGCAGCGCCGCGCGCGAAGCGCTGGCACGTGTGTCTGCCAAGACCGACCTGAGCAATGACGTGCGTGAAGTCATCGACCGCGCGCTGGCCGATTAGCCAACCGTTCGATCTAAGTCAACCCCGGGTCGAACCGAACGAACCCCCGTTCGGGTCGAGTTCCCCCCGTTCGGGTCGAGTTACCCCCGTTTGGGTCGAGTTACCCCCGTTCGGGCTGAGCCTGTCGAAGCCCTTCGACAAGCTCAGGGCGAACGGATTGAAAAAAGGAAATATGGCAACCAATAAAGTCTCCCTTACCCGCTACCTGGTCGAACAGGAGCGTGTCAACGGCCACATCCCGGCACAGTTGCGTCTGCTGCTCGAAGTGGTAGCCCGTGCTTGCAAGAGCATCAGCCACGCCGTCAATAAAGGCGCGCTCGGTGGTGTGCTCGGCACAGCCGAGAGCGAAAACATCCAGGGCGAAATCCAGAAGAAGCTGGACATCATCGCCAACGAGGTGCTGATCGAAGCGAATGAATGGGGCGGCCATTTGGCGGCCATGGCCAGCGAGGAAATGGAGGGCATCTATGTGGTGCCCAATCGCTACCCCCAAGGCGAATACCTGCTGCTATTCGATCCACTCGACGGCTCCAGCAATATTGATGTCAATGTCAGTATCGGCACCATCTTCAGCGTGCTGAAAAAGCCGGAAGGCACAGGCGTTTCAGAGCAGGACTTCTTGCAAGCAGGCACCAAACAAGTCGCCGCAGGCTATTGCATCTATGGTCCGCAAACCACGCTGGTGCTGACAGTTGGCAACGGTGTCGCGATGTTCACACTGGACCGTGAGCAGGGCTCGTTTGTGCTGACGCAGGAAGACATGCAGATTCCGCCCGACACCAAAGAGTTTGCGATCAACATGAGCAACATGCGCCACTGGGCGCCGCCCGTGAAGCGCTATGTCGACGAATGCCTGCAAGGCAAGGAAGGCCCGCGCGGCAAGGATTTCAACATGCGCTGGATCG
>JAYWAV010000215.1:0-4691 GCA_043782015.1 Rhodoferax sp.
CGTCATTCAGCACCGTGGCCGTGACGCCGGCACCGGCACCGTTTATCTTGCTGGCGATATCGCTCACGGTGTCGGTCGCACTGACGGTGATGTCCACCGGTGCCACACCGATTTGCGCCGTGAACGATGCCGGCACTACGGTCCATTTGCCCAGTTGCAGTCGCAATGTTCCCGCGCCAAGCGCGCCGCCCACCGGCAATAACGCAGCCGAAGCGGTCGATTGCGCCTTCGCCAGGCTGTCTACCTTGACGCTGAAACTGTTGGCGGCGGTCCCGCCAATGGCGGTGGCCGTTACCGCGGTGTTGTCGGACGAGGTCGCCGTTACGGCATTGAAAGTAGTCAGGCTGCTGAGCGTGCCGGCCGCATCGGACAAGGTGGAGACAAGCGACTTGATCTGGCCGAACGCCGAGATGCGGGCGTTCACGGTCGCGGCCTTGAGCTGTATGCCGGCCAACGGCGCCTTCTCCAGCGCTACCAGCTGGGCCACGATGGATTTGGTATCCAGGCCCCCGCTGCCTACGCCCAGTGATGAAATGGTAGCCATACAAACCTCCCGCGCTAAAACCCAACCCGCATTATCTGACCGGGGATCGCGCGTTAACAGTCAAATTAACCGGGTAAAACGATCTCCAGATTCAAAATGCGAAAGGGCGGCAGACCCAAAAGTCCGCCGCCATGCACAAAAACTTCCGGGTTCTGGCGTTCAGATAACCGGCCTCCAAGCCTGCGTTTGAGCCCTTAACGCAGCAGTGCCAGCACCCCTTGCGGCAACTGGTTGGCCTGCGCCACCATGGCGGTGCCAGCCTGCTGCAGGATCTGGGCGCGCGACAGATTGGCGGTCTCCTTTGCGAAGTCGGCGTCCAGGATGCGCGACCGCGAAGCCGACAAGTTCTCCGACGTAACCTGCAAATTGGCAATCGTGGTTTCAAAGCGCGACTGCAGGGCGCCGAGGTTGGCGCGCTGCCCGCTGATAAAGGCTATCGCGGAGTCCACGATCTTGAGCGAGTCGGTGGCCTTGGTGAAGGTTGTCACATCCAGATCGGCCACCTTCTTGAGCGTGGAACCGATGTCGGCCGCCAGGATATTGGAGGTGGTGACATCGGCTGCAAACGACTTGTTAGCGTCCAGCGTGATGTAGCCGACCACGGTCGCGGTGGCAGCCGTAACGTCCGCTGTAAGCACCGCGGCGGCACCCGAGGCGGCACCAACGGAGTCGAGTTTCTGGACCGTCACGTTGCCCGCATTGGCGACCGCCGTGTCCGACACGGAAATGTCGTTGCCGGAGGCATTGGTCAACACCACGGCCGTGCCGGCGGCATTCAGCGATGCGGTCAGACCGGTCTTGGATGACTGGTCATTGATCGCGGAAACCGCTGCCGACAGGCCGTCGGATGTAGCCACCGCGGAAACGGAAAAAGAAATTGCCTGGGTGGTCGTGTTGTCGGACTGAAGCGTCAGCGTGTAAGAGCCCGTGGCAGCAAAAGCCAGGCTGGTATCGTTGCGCGCCGTGGCCGAAACACCGGTATTCGATTTTTGAGCGTTGATCAGGTCAACGTTGGCCTTGGCGGTGCTGTTGACCGCCACCGCGACCGATGCAGTGCCCAAGGCGCCGTTGATGGTCAAAGTACCTGCCGTAGTGGCATTGGAGCCGAAAGCCGCCAGCGTGCCGGCCGCACCTGCCGCCAGCACCTGGTTGTTGCCATAACCACTGGTACGCAAATTGGCGGTGGCCACCGTGATGGTCTGGTTGGCATTGGCGCCGACCTGGAACTGCTGCGTTCCGAACGAACCGTCCAGCAGCTTCTGGCCGTTGAACTCGGTGGTCTGCGAAATGCGGTCGAGTTCCGAAATCAGTTGACCGACTTCAGCCTGCAGCGCCTGCCGGTCGCCCGAGCTGTTGGTCGCATTGGCCGACTGCACCGACAACTCGCGTACCCGCTGCAGAATGTCGCCAGAGGCCTTCAAGGCGCCTTCCGCCGTTTGCGAAAGTGAAATGCCGTCGTTGGCGTTGCGCACGGCCTGGTCCAGGCCCTTGATCTGCGACGTGAAGCGCTCCGAAATGGCCAGGCCGGCGGCATCGTCCTTGGCACTGTTGATGCGCAAGCCCGAAGACAGACGCTGGATCGCGGTGGACAACGAAGACTGGTTCATGCCCAGGTTGCGCTGCGCCGTAAGCGAGTTGATGTTGGTATTGATGATGGACGACATTCAAAATCTCCAGAAAAACTGACAGAACCCGGCATTGCTGCCGGCCAAAACGCCAGTACAAACCTGGCCGCCATGCCCGTGGCACCTTGACGGTACCTCCCAGACAACGAGCCCTGTGTGCAACCCGTTGGCTAGGTTTTCGGGCGATTGCCGGAAAACTTTAGCCCCAAACCAAAGAAGTAAACGGTTTTTGACTGCTTTATCGGCGCCACGCTCGCGCTCGTCTTGCCCACAATGCAGTCATCTTTCCCAAGTTGCCAGCCGCTGTACCGGCCTTGACCCGGCAAATGCGACCACCCAAGGAGTTCTTGCAATGGCTTCGATCATCAATACCAACATCAGCTCCCTGACGGCGCAGCGCAACCTGAGCGCGAACCAATCGTCTCTGAATAGCTCGATCCAGCGCCTGTCGTCCGGCCTGCGCATCAACAGCGCCAAAGACGATGCGGCCGGCCTGGCGATCTCGGAACGCTTCACCACCCAGATACGCGGACTGGACCAGGCGGCCCGTAACGCCAACGACGGTATTTCCCTGGCGCAGACCGCGGAGGGCGCAATGAGCGGCGCCGGCTCCATATTGCAGCGGGTGCGCGAGCTCGCGGTGCAGTCGGCCAATGCGACCAACAGCTCGGGCGACCGGCAGGCGCTGCAGCAGGAAGTCACGCAGTTGGTGGCCGAACTGGACCGTATTGCGCAGACCACCGAGTTCAACGGGCAAAAGCTGCTGGACGGCACATTTGGAACCCAGCAATTTCAGGTTGGCGCAAACTCCAATCAGACCATCACCACCTCCACCGCCAACCTTCGCACCAACGTCTACGGCAACAACCAGCTACAGGCGGCGGGCGCGGCGGGCACGCTGGCGGCTTTTGGCTCCAACGCCACCAGCGCGGGCACGCTGGCAATCAACGGTGCCCTGGGCAGCGCGTCGATCGGCGTGGCGGCCAACAGCACGGCCAAAGCCAACGCCGACAAAATCAACCTGGCATCCTCCATCACCGGCGTGCTCGCGACCGCACGCACCGAAGTAAGCTTGAGCTTTGCCAGCACCGGGGCCTATAACCTGACCCTGCAGTCCGACAATACCAGCACCCAGGCGATTTCCTTCTCGGTGCCGGCCACCAACACGGCCGACGGCCTGTCGGCCGTAGTGTCCGCCGTCAACGACCAGACCTCCAAGACCGGCGTGACGGCCTCGCTCAATCCGGCCGGCACGGCGGTGGTGTTGACCAATGCCACCGGCAACGACATCGCGGTGGCGGACACAACGGTGGCCAACGCCGGCAACGTGACGGTGCAAAAGCTCGACGCCACCGGGGCGGCGTCCGGCGCCGCGGCCGTGCTCACTGCCGACATCACCGCCGCAACCGCTACCGTGGTCGGCTACATCACGCTCGATGCCGACAAGTCGTTTGCGGCCGATGTCACCACCTCCAGTATTCTGGCTGCTGACGCGGGCTCCACGCTCAACAAGGTGTCCGACCTCGACGTCACCACCTTCACCAAGGCCACCGACGCACTCAAGACGGTGGACTCCGCGCTGGCCTTCATCAATGGGCAACGGGCCCGGCTGGGCGCATTGCAATCGCGCTTCGAAAATACCATTTCGAACCTGCATGTGACATCGGAGAACCTGTCGGCTTCACGTTCCCGCATCATGGACGCCGACTTTGCGCGGGAAACCGCCAACCTGTCGCGTACCCAGATCCTGCAACAGGCCGGTACCGCCATGGTGGCGCAGGCCAACCAGTTGCCACAAGGCGTGCTGGCACTGTTACGCCAGTAAGCGCTGAGCTTGTGGGTAACCGGCTCGCTGCGAAATCTTCATAAGCTCTGAATGCGCATTCGCGCGCCCGACATCAAACCAGGCGCTTGAGCCACGCATGGGGCCAATGTGTGATGTTGTGCGTCAACTCACTCTCGCTGAACGGCCAGGCTGGCTGCTCGATTGCAAACTCCGGATGCCGGCGCGCAAAGTCCTGTGCCGCCGCGCTGGGGTTATCGCTGGTCCACCCGGAGTGGCCACGTGGTACGTCGGCCAGGTCCAGCATGATGCCGTCGGTGGCCACGATATAGGAACCCGGCGTAACCAGAGCGGCATACGCCTCCAGTTCGGCCGCCACGTGGGCATAGGTGTGGCTGGAGTCCAGAATGACCAGCACGGTTTCGCCCGGCTCGATCAGGCGGCCAACCTGTTGCACCACCTCGGGCGCGGTCGATGAACCTTCGATCAGCGTAACCAGACCGGCCAGCGCGTGGGACTCAATGGCCAGCCGGTTGTGGGGACGGATTTCAATGTCAACCCCCACCACGCGCCCCTTGTCCATGGCCTTGCACAGGCCGGCGTAAAAAATCAAGGAGCCGCCGTGTGCCACGCCGGTCTCGATGATGATGTCCGGTTGCAGGCGATAAATCACCTCCTGCATACGCACCATGTCTTCCGGCAACTGGATCACCGGCCGTCCCATCCAGGAAAACGTGTA
>JAYWAV010000216.1:0-12880 GCA_043782015.1 Rhodoferax sp.
CCACACGCGGTCTCGCGCCTGCGCACCGCGCGGCTGGCGCGCAGCACCAAGCCCTTTCTCGCCCGCGGCGGCTCCGACAAGCCGCGCTGCGCGGGCTGCCGCCTGGCGGTAACGCATTGCCTGTGCGCGATGCGCCCGGTGGTGGCGACGAACGCGGGGGTCTGCCTGATCATGGCGGACATTGAGGCGCTGAAGCCCAGCAACACGGGCTGGCTGATTGCCGATGTGGTGAGCGACACGTTTGCATTTGGCTGGGCGCGCACCGAGGTAGACCCTGCGCTCTTGGCGCTGTTGGCGGACCCGCAGTGGCAGCCGTATGTAGTGTTCCCGGGGGAATTTGTGGCGGCAGAGCGCGTGGTGACGCAGTTGAAGGAAGGCCCCCACGCTCCGCCGCTGTGCGGGTCGCTGCCCCTCACGGGGGCTCATTTGCCTTGGGCCGGCCCGGCGGCAAATTGCGCGGCTTCCCGGTGCGCGATCAAGCGCCCGCTGTTCATATTGCTGGACGCGACCTGGCCCGAGGCGCGCAAGATGTTTCGCAAGAGCCCGTATCTGGACCCACTGCCGGTGCTGAGCCTGGCCTCGGAACAAATCTCCCGCTACAAGCTGCGCCGCTCCAAACGCGATGACCACTTTTGCACCAGCGAGGTAGGGGCGCTGTGCCTGGAGCTGGCCGGGGAGTCGGTTGCGGCGCAGGTGTTGGAAAGCTATCTGGATGTTTTCACCCACCACTACCTGCAGGCCAAGCACCAGCAGCCGGCTGACATGAACAGCGCGGCACACCAACGGCTACGCGGTGGAGGACAATCCACCCCATGAACCAAGAAATCACCCCCAAGCCAGAACCAGAAGCCAACAAGGTCAACGACAACGAAGGCCTGTGTGAATCGTGCGCAGGCATTCAGCGCAACTGGCGCGGCACCAAGGGGCACCCAGAGCTAATGCAGGGCACAAACCGGTCCGTCGCGCACCGGCATGGCACTGTGGTCCACACCAAATACCGCTGTGAGCGCTGCGGCACCATCTGGGAATATGAGAACAACAAGGTCAACCGCCAGGCGGGTTGGTCGGTCGTCAAACGGGGCAGTACCGCCTAACGGACCTTGCGAAAGGTCACGTTCAAACGGCGACGCCCCACCAGCGCGTGCTCGCCACGGACAAGCGGCAACACACCGTGGTAACGCAAACGCGACGGTCCGCCCCAGACGACCACATCGCCGTGCACCAGCCGGTAGCGCTCCGGGCTGCCAACGCGCGCAAAGCCGCCCCACAAAAATACCGCAGGCAAGCCCAGCGAAAGTGAGACGATGGGCGCGCGCAGATCGCGTTCGTCTTTGTCCTGGTGCATGCCCAGCTTGGCGCCGGGCACATAGAGGTTGATCAGGCAAGAGTCGGGCACAAAGCCGGGAAAACCGGCCTCGGCAGCAGCGCTGATCGCAAAGTCCATCAGGCAGCCAGGCATCGCGGGCCAATGCTCGCCCGTGCGCGGGTGTTGCGACGCGTAGCGGTAGCCATCGGGCCCAGACACCCAGCCCAACGGGCCGCAGCGCGTGGTGGCCACTGACATGCTGTGCCCACCCGGCGTTTGCCAATGGCGCGGCGGCGCTTGCGCCATCACGGACTCGACCGCATCCAATATCTCCACATCCCCTTCGCGCGCAAACCCGCGCATCAGCACGGCGCCGGGTGCCAGGTCGACACGCGCGGCCTCAGCGTCGGGCAGTGGGTCGTCGAAAAGGGATAACGGAATCACGCCGTAATGATACTGTTTTTATAAACAGCCTAATGCTGTTAGGCCCTTCAGTCATGGCGGCTAGCGCGTCAGGGCTTTTTCCAGCTGCGCCTTGTTCATCGATGAACGCCCCTTGATACCGCGCTGGCGCGCTTCGTTGCGCAACTGCAGCACCGTGCGCCCGCCCGCGCCCGTATGGGAGCGCAGGCCGCCGCGGCGGCCGGAGGACATGTCGTTCAACGAGGAGGCGCTGGCTTCTTTCGATTCACCGTGCTGCGCGCGCTCTTTGTTGACGACACGGGCGGCAATTTCTTCTGCCAATGGCTTGGGCTTGCCGCGCTCCAGCAGGCTTTCTTTGATGTGCGCGTATTGGCGTTCGCGCTTGGCGCTCCAGGTGGTTTGTGGCATGGCGTTTCCTTCTCGGTTAACGCCGGATGAAGTCCAGCAGGTCTTCGCTCAGGCGGTGTTTGTGCGTGGCGAAGAGGCCATGCGGCGCGCCCTCGTATTCGATCAGCGTGGACTGGGCGATACCGGCGTGCGCAGGGCGGGCTGTCGCGGCGATCGGGACGGTGACGTCGTCCGTGCCGTGGATGATCAGTGTGGGCACGTTGAAGGCGGAGAGCTCGCCGCGGAAGTCCGTCATGGCAAACGATTTGGCACACTCCAGCGTGGCGCGCAGGCTGGCTTGCATGGCTTGCGTGCGCGCCCAGTCAATGACTTCTGCGCTGACTGGGTGTGACAACAGGCTCACGCCAAAAAATTCCTTGAAGAAGCCATGGAAAAACTGCGCGCGATCGGCACGCATTTGCTCGGCCATGCCGTCGAACGCGGCTTGCTCCACGCCCGAGGGGTTGCTGTCGGACTGCAGCATGCAGGGCACGATGGAAGAGATCAGCGCGGCTTTGACAACACCTTTACCGCCGTGGCGCGACATGTAGCGCGCGACTTCGCCGCCGCCCATGGAGAAACCGACCAGCGTAGCGTCGACCGCGCCGGTTTGCGCAATGACAGCTGCCAGGTCGTCGGCCAAGGTGTCGTAGTCATACGGGCCCCAGGGCTGCGACGAGCGGCCAAAGCCGCGGCGGTCGTAGGCGATGACGCGGTAGCCGGAACCGGCCAGGACCATGGCCTGGTCATCCCAACTGTCAGAAGAAAACGGCCAACCCGCCATCAGGATGACGGGCCTGCCTGCGCCCCAGTCTTTGACATAGAGCGTGGTTTTGTCGGGGGTGGTGACGTGGTGCATGGCATGGCCTCAGTGGGTGGTGAACACGAGGCCATGGTGCGACGGGTGCGCGAACAAATCTGTGCGCTGGCAAACGCAGTTGGGTGCTGCAGCGCACAGAAAAGTAACGGACTGCAACGCACCATGGGGTCCTTTACTGTGGAGTTCCCATGAACCTGAATCTCATCCTCACGCCCATGATCTCTTTGATTGCGGGGGTTTTGATCCTGATCGTGCCGCGCCTGTTGAATTACATCGTGGCGCTGTACCTCATCACCATTGGCTTGGTGGGCCTGTTCGGCCTGCGCTGATCCGCATGGCAGACGCCGCAAAGACCGCCTGGCCCACGCTGGACCGCGTGGGCAGAGCCGCTGCGGACGTCTGGGAGCAGGGTTTTGCGCTGCTCAGCTTTGTAGGCGAGAGCGCGCTGGCGCTGCTGGGCTGGCTGACACATCCGCCGCGCATCCGTTGGCGGCCGATTTTGTTCAACCTGCGCACGGCCGGGCTGGACGCGATGCCCATCGTGGGCCTGTTGTCGTTTCTGCTGGGCATTGTGGTGGCCTACCAGGGCGCAGACCAACTGCGCCAGTACGGCGCGAATATTTATGTGACTGACTTGGTGGGCTTGTCGATGCTGCGCGAGTTTGCGCCGCTGATGAGCGCCATCATCATTGCCGGGCGCTCCGGCTCAGCCTATGCCGCGCAGATCGGCACGATGCAGGTGACGCAAGAGATTGACGCGATGCGCACGCTGGGCATTGCGCCGCTGGAGATGCTGGTGTTGCCCAAACTGATTGCGCTCATCATTGCGATGCCGCTGTTGACCATCTTTGCCGATGTACTGGGCGTGGCCGGCGGCATGTTGATGGCGCGCGCGCAGCTGGGTATCAGCTTCAGCGCGTTTCTGGATCGGTTTCCGCACGCGGTGAGTACCACGTCCTACTTGGTGGGCATTGGCAAGGCGCCGGTGTTCGCCGTGATCATCTCCGTCATCGGTTGCTTTCAGGGCTTTCGCACCCAGGGCGGGGCCGACAGCGTGGGGCGACAGACCACACGCGCGGTGGTGCAGTCCATCTTTCTGGTGATTCTGGCGGACGCGCTGTTCTCCATCGCCTTCAGCATTCTGGACCTCTGACATGCCAGCCCAGACCACAGCTCCCGCGACTTCCGACATGGCGATTGAGATGCAGGGCGTGGTGACGCGCTTTGGCAGCCATGTGGTGCACAACGGGATTGACTTGTGCGTGCGCAAAGCCGAAGTGTTTGCGGTGATTGGCGGCAGCGGTACCGGCAAGTCCACGCTGTTGCGGGAAATGATCTTGTTACAGACGCCCAGTGAAGGCGACGTGCGCGTGTTGGGCACAGCCCTCGACAACATTAGCGACGACGACGCACTGGCACTGCGCCAGCGCTTTGGCGTGCTGTTTCAGCACGGCGGGCTGTTTGGTTCGCTCAACGTGTTGGAAAACATCGGCCTGCCGCTGCGCGAGCACCGCAAGATGGATGACGCGGAGGTGGACACCATCGCACGCGCAAAGCTGGAAGCGGTGGGGCTGGCGGCCGAAGTGGCGGACCAATTGCCCTCGGAGCTCAGCGGCGGCATGTTGAAACGCGCCGCATTGGCGCGCGCCCTGGTGCTGGACCCGGAGCTGCTGTTTCTGGACGAGCCCACGGCCGGGCTGGACCCACAAAGCGCCGAAGGGATTGACGAGCTGGTGCGCACGCTGCGCGACACGCTGAATTTGACGGTGGTGGTGATCACGCACGACCTCGATCTGCTGTGGCAAGTGGCCGACCGCGTGGCGGTGCTGGCCGACGGCAAGGTGCAGGCGGTGGGCTCCATGGCCGAGCTGGCAAAAAGCGACAAGCCGGCAGTGCGCCCATTTTTTGAAGGGCCGCGCGCACGCACTGCTGAAGCGCAGGCCGAAACACAAACGCCAGCCAAAGTGCTTGCCGGGGAGCCATCATAGAAACCAAAGTCAACTATGCGCTGATCGGGGCTTTCGTCCTCGGGCTGGGTGCTGTGCTGGTCGCCGTCCTGCTGTGGCTGGCCTCGGGCGGCGCATGGCAAAAAAAATACGATGTGTACCTGGCCGTAGAAGACGAATCGGTGGCGGGGCTGAACGTGGATGCACCGGTCAAATACAACGGTGTGGATGTGGGCAAGGTGCAAACCATTTCGCTGGACAAGACCAACCCGCAGCGCGTGAACCTCTTGTTTGCCATTGAACGGGGTACGCCAGTCAAGGAAGACACGATTGCGGTGCTGAGGACGCAGGGGCTGACGGGCATTGCCTATGTGGAGCTGAATGGCGGCAGCATGGGCTCGCCCACGCTGGTGGCAAAGGGCGGAGACAGATACCCGCAAATCCAGACCAAGCCTTCGCTGGCCGCGCGGCTGGAAAACATTCTGACCAGCGTGTTGGCCAAACTGGACAGCACTTCGACGAGCATCAACGCGATTCTGAGCCCGGAGAACCAGGCGGCGTTTCGCAACGCGCTGGCGGACATCGCGGTGGTGACGCGCACCGTGGCTGCGCGCAAGGACAGCATCGACAGCGGCCTGGTGGACGGCGCCACCACCCTGAAAAACGCGGCCAAGGCCAGCGCCCGGCTGAGCGACCTGGCCGACCGCGCGGGCCGGGCCGCGAACTCGGTAGACAGCATGGGCACCGAGGTCGCCAAGACCAGCGTCAGCGCTGGCAAGACGATGGATGTGATCGGCGCCGATGTGAAGCATTTCAGCGCAGAGACATTGCCGGAGCTGGAGCGGCTGCTGGGCGAACTGAGCACGCTGTCGGGCTCGCTGCGTCAGTTGACCGACCAGACCCGGCGCGATCCGCGCGGCCTGATTTTTGGACGCACACCGGTGCCCGAAGGCCCGGGCGAAACGGACGCAACCGGGAGATCGCGATGAGACCACAGACTGATTTTTCAATCCGAACAGGGATCGTGCGCGTACTCGCCGTGTTGTGCGCCATGGCACTCGGCGCTTGCAGTTTGCTCAAGCCCAGTACGGCCGAACCACCGGCTTTCTATTCACTGAATGCGCCGCCAGCTGCGCTGGTGCGTGCGCCCGACAACGCCGCACGCAGCTTGCCCACGCTGATCATCACGCCACCACGCGCAGCGGCTGGCTTTGATAGCCAGCGTATCATTTATCTGCGCAATGACCACCAACTGGAATACTTTGCGCACAGCGAATGGGTGGACACACCAGCGCGCATGCTGGGACCGTTGCTCGCAGCCAGCATGGAAGCCACCGGCGTTTTTGGCGCGGTGGTGGTAACACCAGCCGGTGCCTCTGGTGACCTGCGGCTCGAGACGGAAATCATCCGGCTGCAACACAAGTTCCAGACCAGCCCCAGCCGCGTACAGTTCACGCTGCGCGCGTTTTTGCTGGACGACAAGACACGCCGCGTCTTGGCCTGGCGCGAGTTTCGCAGCGAGGCTGCATCTGCCATCGACACACCGCAAGGCGGCGTAGCTGCCGCCAACCTGGCCGTGCATACGGTGTTGAACGAGCTTGCGCAATTTGTCGCGGCACAACCGAAAGTAGCACCATGAAGGCTTCCACCTTGCTTCGCGCCCTCGCCGTGGTCATTTCAGCGCTGGTGACTCTGGCGCTGTTGATCGTGCTGCTGATTGCCCTGTACGGCTGGAACTGGATACGCGCACCGCTGGAGCGTTATGCGCAGGAGAAGACCGGGCGCGTCTTGCAGATCGAAGGCGACTTGACGGTGAAGTTTGGCTGGCCAGTGGCGCGCTTGCGCGCTGACGGGGTGGAGTTCGCCAACCCGGCGTGGGCACAGGAGAAAACGATGTTGGCCGCGCAGGGTGTGGAGGTGTCGGTAGACCTGTCGCAATTGATGGTGCGAAAAATAGCCTTCCCCGAAGTGCTGCTGGACCACGCCACGGTGTTTCTGGAGAAAGCGTCGGATGGGCGCAGAAGCTGGTTGCTGGATCAGGCGCAGCAGGATGAAGATGCACGCATATGGTACGGGCGCATCCTGCTGGACCATGGCACGCTGGGCTACGACGACGCCACTGAAAAGACGCGTATCCGCAGCGAACTGTCCACCGCCACGAAGGCGGCGGATGGCAGCGCGACCGACCTGGTTTTTACGGCGCAAGGCCAGTTCAAGGGCCAGGCATTGAAGGCAAAAGGCAGTGGCGGCCCGGTGCTGGCGCTGCGCGACACCACCACACCCTACCCATTGAAGATCGACGCCACACTGGGGCACACGCAAATGAGCATGGAGGGCACCGTAACCGGTCTGCTGGCACTGGATGCAGTGGACATGCACATGGCGATCAAGGGCGACAGCCTGGAGCAGTTGTATCCGCTTTTGGGCATTGCGTTTCCGGCAACCCGCGCCTACAGCACCGAGGGCCACTTGCTGCACTTTGATAGCACGTGGCGCTTTGAAAGATTTTCTGGGCGCATTGGCGCCAGCGACATTGCCGGCTTTGTGCAAGTGGTGACGGGCGGGAAGCGGCCGAAGTTGACGGGGGACATTCGTTCGGAACTGCTAACACTGGACGACCTGGGGCCGGTGATTGGCGCACGGCCCGGCAGCGTGGCGCAGGCAGTAGCCCAGCCCATCGCTCCCAACACAGCGCAAGCACGTGTGCTGCCCGATCTGCCATTCCACACCGAACGCTGGGACTCGGTCAACGCCGATGTACAGCTGCGGGCCAAAACCATTGCGCGCGCCAAGGCCTTGCCACTGGAAAACCTGCAAGTCCATTTGAAAATGCAGGACGCAGTGCTGACGCTGGAGCCACTGGATTTTGGCTTTGCTGGTGGGCAACTCAAAGTCTGGATCACGCTGGACGGACGCAGCAAGCCGATTCAGGCGCGTGCGCAGGTGCGTGCGCGCAAACTGCTGCTGTCCAAACTGTTCCCCACCGTCGAGTTGACCAAAACCAGCCTGGGCGAGCTCAATGGTGAATTTGATCTGGCCGGCAGCGGTAACTCCGTGGGCAGCATGTTGGCCACTTCCAACGGCAAGCTGGGGCTCGTCGTGTCGGAAGGGGAAATCAGCCGACTGCTGATGGAAAAAGCCGGGCTGCATATTTGGGAGATTGTGACGTTGACGCTGACCGGCGACAAGCAGGTCAAGCTGCGCTGCGTGGTGGCGGACTTTGATGTGAAGCACGGCGTGATGCAGACCGATGCCCTGGTGTTTGACACGCAGGTGACCACCCTGTTTGGCAGCGGTAGCATTGATCTGGCGCATGAGCAACTGGACCTGATGCTGGACCCGCGCACCAAAAACACCAGCCCGCTGGCACTGCGCAGTCCCCTCTACGTACGCGGCAGCTTTGCCAAGCCGAGTGTGGGTGTGGACAAAGGCAAGGTCGCGATACGCGCTGCAGGCGCACTGGCGCTGGGGGTTATCAACCCGTTTCTGGCGGTAATCCCGTTGGTGGATATCGGCCCGGGCAAGGACAGCGATTGCGGGCAGTTGGTGCACGACGCAAAGACCTTGGCGAAGTAGGCGAATTGTTTTTCGCCAGAATCCCCGCCATGTTTACTGCAACACCGACCCCCATCACCCACCCCTTTACCCACCCCATCACCGGGAAGTGGCCCGCCCAACACCCTGAGCGGCTACAACTCTACTCGCTGCCTACGCCCAACGGCGTGAAGGTGTCGATCCTGCTGGAAGAAATGGGGCTTCCCTACGAACCACACCTGGTCAGCTTTGAGACCAACGACCAGATGTCGTCGGCCTTCCTCGCGCTGAACCCGAACAACAAAATCCCCGCGATCCTGGATCCGAATGGTCCTGGCGGCAAACCGCTGGCACTGTTTGAGTCGGGCGCGATATTGATGTACCTGGCCGAGAAGACCGGGCAGTTCATCCCCAGGGATGCGGCGGGCCGCTACGAGACGCTGCAATGGGTGATGTTCCAGATGGGCGGTATTGGGCCGATGTTTGGGCAGCTCGGTTTCTTCCACAAATTCGCTGGCAAAGACTTTGAAGACAAGCGACCGCGCGACCGCTATGTCGCCGAGAGCAAACGCTTGCTGGCGGTGCTGGAGCAGCGCCTGACCGGGCGTGTGTGGATCATGGGCGACGACTACACGGTTGCCGATATCGCCATCTTCCCGTGGGTACGCAATCTGATTGGCTTTTACGGGGCGGGTGATTTGGTGGGCTTTGCCGACTTCTCCAACGTGGCGCGTGTGTTGGCTGCGTTTGTGGAGCGGCCGGCTGTGGTGCGCGGGCTGGCGATACCCGCGAGGGCTTGACGTGCACCAGAATTTGCTCCCGATTTAATAGCTACTTACGCACGTTCCGCGGGCGCTACAGGCTTTTTCTATTGTCAAAGGAGAATGGCATGGAAGTTGGAGCCTATCTGTTTTTCAACGGCCGCTGCGACGGGGCGATTGACTTTTACAAGAAGGCGCTGGGTGCGGAGTTGCTGTTTCTGATGCGCAATACAGAGACGCCACAGACCACACCACCGAACCCCTTGCCCGCAGGGTTTGAGGGTAGGGTGACGCAGGCCACGCGTTACTTCAACGCGCTGGCCGATGGCGGCCATGTGAAGATGCTACTCGCCAAAACCTTCTGGTCGCCGTGCTTTGGCATGGTGGAAGACCGGTTTGGCGTGGGCTGGATGGTGACGGTGGCGGGTCAAGTGTAAAGATGGCGCTGCGAGCCCCGCGTACATTAGCTGTATGAAAGCACCGCCACGACTGCAAACCCTGATTGAAGAAGGCCTGATCGACACCGTTGTGCGCCAGCTGATGAGCGGCAAGGAGGCCATGGTGTACGTAGTGCGCGTCGGCGACGAGACGCGCTGCGCCAAGATCTACAAAGAGGCGAACAACCGCAGCTTCCGCCAGGCGGTGGACTACACCGAGAACCGCAAGGTCAAGAATTCCCGCTCTGCGCGCGCGATGGCCAAAGGCACAAAGTTTGGCCGCCAGGAGCAGGAGGCTGCGTGGCAAAGCGCCGAGGTCGATGCGCTGTACCGGTTGGCCGCCGCGGGCGTGCGCGTACCGCAACCCTACAACTTTCACGATGGCGTGTTGCTGATGGAGCTGGTGACGGACGCCAACGGCGACGCTGCACCGCGCTTGAACGACGTCGCCTTTACGGCCGGGCAAGCACTGCAACACCACGCGACGCTGATTACTGAGGTGGTGCGCATGCTCAGCGCGGGTGTGGTGCATGGGGATTTGTCGGAGTTCAACATCCTGCTGGCGAACTCGGGCGGTGAAGACGGCGTGGATTTCCCGGTGATCATCGATTTGCCACAGGCGGTAGACGCCGCGGGCAACAACCACGCACAGCGCATGCTGCTGCGCGATGTAGCGAATCTGCGTGATTTCTTTGGCCAGTTTGCGCCCGCGTTGTTGAAGACCGACTTTGGTCCCGAGATCTGGAGCCTGTACCAGGGCGGCCTGCTCAGCAACGAGACCCCGCTGACCGGCCACTTCGAACGCTCCACCGCCGATGTCGATATGCAGGCCGTGCTGCGTGAGATTGACGATGCGCGAGCGGAGGACGCGGCGCGCAGGCTGCGGATGGCAACTACCGCTTGATCAGCCTTATTTGCCGCTGCGCGCCAGTTGCACCAGATAGTTGGTCACACGCAACGCCGCCTCGGTGCCGCGGGCCTGTGCGGGTGAGGTCTGGAAGCGGCCGTGCACCGCCAGCAGTGGTACGGACGCCACTTCATACGCGTTGGCCAGTTGCGTGCCGCGCATCACCTTGCTGCGAACGCCGAATGAGTTGAACACTGCCATGAACTTGGCTGCATCGACACCGTTCTTTGTCATGAACGCAGCAATCTCATCTGGCGTGGCCAGGCGCTGGCCCTCCTGATGGACCGCCTTGAAAATCTTCGCTTGCAACGTGTCGACCAGGCGCATCTCCTCCAGCGCGTAGTACAGCGGCTGGAAATTTGCCACGTTGGCCAGAAAGGGCACGGGGATGCGGTGGAAGAAAACCTCGGGCGGCAGCTTTTTGGTCCACGCGTCCAGCGCGGGTTCAAACTCTGCGCAATGCGGGCAGGCGTAGGAGAAAAACTCCACCACCTCGACCTTGCCTGCGGGCGGGGTCACTGGCACCGGAGTGCGCATCTTCAGGTATTCAGTGCCTTCGGTGGGCGCGCCCTGCGCCATGGCGGTGTTCACAAAGGGCAGGCCCAGACTGGCTGCGGCGAGCTGGGCGGAGAATTGACGGCGTTTCAAGTGCGGCCTCTTTGAAGAGTGGTGGGTTGCGCTGCATTATCACCAAAAGCGCCCTCACCTATACTGTTGTACGGCCATTCCAACCCGGTTTGTCGGCTTGTTGCGCCCATGGCTACCCGCCGCGGACGCGAATTTTTTTCACCTGCCTTTTTACCCAAAACACAGTGGGCCCGCAGCGCCCGTCCCACCAGGATGTGTGCCAGCAGTCCGCGCGGAGCCACCAGCATGAGCGCTTTCATCTTCAACGAACTCAATTTTGATGACCACGAACAAGTGGTCTTCGTCTCCAACGCTCGTGCGGGCCTCAAAGGCATCGTCGCCGTCCACAACACCAATCTCGGTCCTGCGATGGGCGGTTGCCGCATGTGGAATTACGCGACCGAAGCGCTCGCGGTGAACGATGTGCTAAGGCTGTCGCGTGGCATGACTTACAAGAACGCCGTCGCCGGCCTGCCGATTGGCGGCGGCAAAAGCGTGATCATTGGCAACCCCAAGACCGACAAGACACCGGCGCTGTTTGAGGCACTGGGCGAAGCGCTGGAGCGCCTGGGTGGGCGCTACATCACTGCCGAAGACGTGGGCACCAGCCCCGCCGACATGGCGCACGTGGCGACCAAGACGTCGTATGTCGCGGGCCTGGGTGCCAGCGGCGATCCGTCACCGTTCACCGCGCTGGGCTGCTTTGTCGGCGCGCAAGCGGCGATCAAGCACCACCTGCAGCGCGACAGTTTTGAGGGCCTGACCGTTGCCGTACAAGGCCTGGGCCATGTGGGTTACGACTACGCGCGCCGCTTGCATGCGGCAGGCGCCAAACTGATCGTTGCCGACATCGACACCGCCGCGCTGGAGCGTGCACGCACCGAGCTGGGCGCCACGGTGGTGGATGTGGACGCGATCTACGATGCACAAGCCGACATTTACGCGCCTTGCGCCTTGGGTGCCACGCTGAATGCGAACACGCTGCCGCGCCTGAAGGCCAGCATCATCGCGGGCGGCGCAAACAACCAGTTGGCGACCGCAGAGATCGGTGAGCAGCTGCGCCTGAAAGGCGTGCTGTACGTGCCGGACTTTGTGATCAACGCTGGCGGCATCATCAAGGTCTGCTACGAGTACCTGAAGAAACCCGAGGCCGATGTGGAAGCCCATGTGCGCGAGATTGGTGACACGCTGATGGAAGTGTTCACCCGCGCCGACCAAGAAGGCCGCGCGACCAGCGTGGTGGCGGACGAAGTGGCGCAGGCGCGCTTCCAGCGCTAAATCGGGCGAATCGCATAGCGCAGGGCCCCGCACCATTGGTGCGGGGCCCTGCGCTTTACGGATATTCGAACGGTGGAGAGCAAAGGTTTGGTGGCTTTGCTAAGCTGGGTACACGACCGTTGGACATACTGGACACACGACTTACCATGCTCATACAACTCACCTACGCCAGCAAATCCGCCGCCATCCTGGGGCCAGGCGATGTCAAGGACATCTTGCAAAGCTCCGCCAGGAATAACCAGCGCCTCGGAGTGACCGGCGCCTTGTGTTTGGCCAATGGCATTTTTCTTCAGCAACTCGAGGGTGACCGCCAGGCGGTGAACAATCTGTACCACAAGATTCTGAAAGACCCCCGCCACAAAGATCCTGCGGTTCTGGATTTTTCGGAAATCGTGGCGCGACGATTTGGCAGCTGGTCTATGGGGCTCATCGCTGCCACCCAGGAAAACCGCCA
>JAYWAV010000217.1:0-4683 GCA_043782015.1 Rhodoferax sp.
CCATGCAACACGTTTCGTCCCCCATGCTGTCACGCAGAGAAAGCCACGCGCATGCATCCGCTGTGCCTCACCAGACCGACTTCCAGCCCACAGAGTTGCACCAGCAACCGATGGCAAGCACGGCCCCAAGGTTTCGGCAGACCATTGTGGTGCGCAATCGCCACGGACGGGAAGAAGCCTTCACCATTGGCCCCGATGGGGAAGTGTGGGGCTTCTTCCCGGAAGCAGCGGAGGCCCCGGGCTTTTCTGGCTACCGGCTGGTCAGCATGGGCATGCCGGCAGACCAACTAACGGTCGGGCGCAATGGCCTTGGTTGCCTTGTGATCGTTGCCATCAAGGGCACGCATGTGTGCTACCAGGAGGAAATCGCATCGCCTGACGGTGAAGACACCCGGTTCGCGTCGACGCGCTGGTCCGGCATCGAATACGGCACACTGCCTTGGATCACACCCATAGGTGGATCCAACGCCTGACGGCCTAGCGCATCACTACCTCACCACGCAGCGTGTAGGTGCGCGTTTCGCTGATCCGCACATCCACCAGATTGCCTGTCAGCCGCGCTGGCCCGGCGAAGTTCACCACGCGGTTGCATTCGGTGCGGCCCATCAGTTCGCCGCCGTCGCGTTTGGAAACACCTTCCACCAGAATGCTTTGTACTGTGCCGACGCGGCTGTCGCTGATGCGTGCCATGCTGGCGTTGATGGTGGCCTGCAGGTGCTGCAGTCGGCGCAGCTTCACATCGTGTGGCGTGTCGTCGTGCAGATTCGCCGCAGGCGTGCCGGGGCGGGGGCTGAAGATGAATGAAAAAGAGTTGTCAAAGCCCACATCGTCAATCAGCTTCATCATCTTGTTGAAGTCGTCTTCGGTCTCGCCGGGGAAGCCGACGATGAAGTCCGAGCTCATCGCCATATCGGGGCGAATAGCGCGCAGCTTGCGCACCGTGCTTTTGTATTCCATGGCGGTGTAGCCACGCTTCATTGCCATCAGAATCTTGTCGCTTCCGTGCTGCACCGGCAGGTGCAAATGGCTGACCAGTTTGGGCAGTTTTTCGTAGGCGGCGATCAGCGCGGGCGTGAACTCATTGGGGTGGCTGGTGGTGTAGCGGATGCGCTCGATGCCGGGAATATCGGACACGTATTCCAGCAGCGTCGCAAAGTCAGCCACCTCACTCGTTTCACCCATGGGATTGCGCCAGGCGTTGACGTTTTGGCCCAGTAGCGTAATCTCTTTGACTCCCTGGTCGGCCAGCCCAGCCACTTCGATCAGCACGTCCTCAAACGGTCGGTTGATTTCGGTGCCACGGGTATAGGGAACGACACAGTAGCTGCAGTACTTGTTGCAGCCTTCCATGATGGATACAAAGGCCGACGCGCCGTCCACCTTGGCCGGCGGCAGGTGATCGAACTTCTCGATCTCGGGGAAGCTGATGTCCACCTGGGGTTTATTCTGGAGTACACGCTGGTTCAGCAATTCAGGCAGGCGGTGCAGCGTCTGCGGGCCAAAGACCACGTCCACATAAGGCGCACGCTTGATGATCTCCGCGCCCTCCTGGCTGGCGACGCAGCCGCCCACGCCAATCTGTACGCCCTTTTTCTTCAGATGCTTGATGCGGCCGAGGTCCGAGAACACTTTCTCTTGTGCCTTTTCGCGCACCGAGCAGGTGTTGAACAGAATCAGGTCGGCTTCGTCGACGTTTTGTGTGGGCTCATATCCCTGGGCTGCGTGCAGCACGTCGGCCATCTTGTCCGAGTCGTACTCGTTCATCTGGCAGCCGAAGGTTTTGATAAAGACTTTTTTGCTCATGGGCGGGCCCATGATGGAATGCAGCGGTTCATGGTGTGTATCCAGAGGCTGGTGGAAGAAGCCGGTATTTTAAGCCTCCACGCTCCGCCGCTGCGCGGGTTGCGGCCCCCCAAGGGGGCTAACCCGCCTTGGAGCGGCCCTGCGGCGGGTTTCTACCTGATGAGCGTTGTACATCACACAGAGAGCAAACGCTGCGCGTGATACAACCTGCCTGTTCGAAATATGGAGTGACGCAAATGGCAAAGGGCATGATTCTGGCGGCGGGGCAGGGTACACGGGTGCGTCCGCTGACGCGCGATGTGCCCAAGCCCATGGTGCCGGTGCTGGGTAAGCCGCTGATGGAATACCTGATTGAGCATTTGGCGCGCCACGGCATTACCGAAATCATGGTCAATGTGGCCTACCACCACCACACCATAGAGCGCTACTTTTGCGATGGCCGCCGCTGGGGTGTGGAACTGGGTTACTCCTATGAGGGTGCGCTGGACCACGGTGACATTGTTCCGCGCCCCGTGGGCTCTGCCGGGGGTATGCGGCGTATCCAGGACATTGGCGGCTTCTTCGACGAAACCACGCTGGTGTTGTGCGGCGATGCGCTGATCGATCTGGACATTACTGCCGCACTTCAGGAGCACCAGGCCAAGGGTGCGTTGGCCAGCGTGGTCACGCTGGACGTGCCGCGTGACGAGGTGCAAAACTACGGCATCGTGGTGGCGAATGAAGCGGGACAAGTTCAGTCCTTCCAGGAAAAACCCAGCCCCCAGCAAGCACTGTCCACGATGGCGAGTACCGGCATTTACATTTTTGAGCCGGCCGTGCTGGACCTGATTCCATCCAACACCGTGTACGACATTGGTTCGCAATTGTTTCCCCAACTGGTGGAGCGGCACCTGCCCTTTTTTGCACAGAAGCACCAGTTCAACTGGATTGATATTGGCCGGGTCAGTGACTACTGGTCCGTTTTGCAGCGGGTATTGCGCGGCGAAGTGGCTGAGATGAATATGCCTGGCAAGCAAGTACGTCCTGGCGTGTGGGTTGGGCTGAATACGTCCGTCGATTGGGACCAGGTCACGATCGAAGGTCCGGTGTATATAGGCTCCAACGTGCGGATTGAGCCAGGTGTCACCATCATCGGCCCGGCATGGATAGGCCACGGCTGCCACGTGCGTGCCGGCGCCCAACTCGTACACAGCATCCTGTTCGAATACACGCGCATTCCCGAAAATATGCGGATGATCGATGTGATTGTTTCACCCCAGTATTGCGTGAATCGCCATGGCCATACGCTGTACCGCGGTGACGAAACCAGTGACTTGCGATGGGGTGATGCAAGGGCCTGAGCAGGAGTGCGCGACAATCGCGTTCCCTTGAATGGATCGTATTGCATGACTGACATCGAAAAAGAAACCAGCGCTGAGCCGCAAGTCGCGCTTGCGGCCGCCAAGAAACCCAGCAACGCAGAGCGCCAACGCGCCGTACTGCCGGTGCTGGAGCAGCTGTTTGAAACCTGCCCCCAGCTGTTTGGCGCAGAATTTTTGCCACTGAAGCTGGGTATTTTTCAGGACATCCTGACGGCCTATCCGGACAAGTTCAAGAAAGACACGCTGCGCGCTGCGCTGGGCGTGCACACCCGCTCAACGCGCTATCTGCACTCTGTGGCGGCTGGCAAATGGCGCCATGACCTGACGGGTACTGCGGTGGAGCCGGTCGCCCCCGAGCATGTATTTGCCTCCATTCTGGAGATGTACCGCCGCCGCCAGGCGCGCCAAAAGGCGGATCTGCGGCCCCAGGTGGTACAGCAAATCCTCGCGGCTTTTGCTGCCTCAGGGCTGAGCCCCCAAGACTATGAAGTGCTGGTGCACAGCGCAGATGAGCAGACCAACGCCTTGCTGAAAGAAGCGCTGGATATTGAGACCCAAGCACGTGCCCGCCAGGTGGCCACGGCCCGCGCCTTTGAGGCCAGCGGCAAAACGCCTGAAGAGTTTGCCGACATGTACGGCATGGCGGTGACCGAAGTGGTGAAGGCTCTGGAGCGTTCGCGCGCGCTGCAAGCAGGTTAAAAATAAAAAAGCCGTTGAACCTTGCGGCCCAACGGCTTTTAAAAACTTGGTGGTCGTGGGTGGATTTGAACCACCGACATCAGCATTATGAATGCTGCGCTCTAACCAACTGAGCTACACGACCGAAGGGCAGAATTATAGCAATTTCTGAAACGGCCCGGCCGCGGCCTTATTGGTTGGTAAATTGGGCCGGCCGCTTGGCGACAAAGGCGTCCATGCCTTCCTTCTGGTCGGCCGTGGCAAAGAGGGCGTGGAACAGGCGGCGTTCGAACATGATTCCATCAGCCAATGTGCCTTCAAAGGCCCGGTTGACGGATTCCTTGGCGGCCATCGTCGCAAGCTGCGAGAAGCCGCAAATCATCAGCGCAGCGCCAAGGGCTTCTTCCATCAGCTTGGTCAGCGGCACCACGCGGCTGACCAGCCCGGCGCGTTCGGCCTCGGTGGCGTCCATCATGCGGCCGGTCAGCGCCAGGTCCATCGCCTTGGATTTGCCGACGGCACGCGGCAGGCGCTGCGTGCCACCGGCGCCGGGGATGATGCCCAGTTTGATTTCCGGCTGGCCAAACTTGGCGTTGTCGGCAGCGATGATGAAGTCGCACATCATCGCCAGCTCGCAGCCGCCGCCCAAAGCAAAGCCGCTGACGGCCGCAATGACGGGTTTGCGCACAGAGCGAATCGTTTCCCAGTTGCGGGTGATGAAGTCGCCCTTGTAAGCGTCTGCAAAGCTGAATTTAGCCATCGCCGTTATGTCCGCGCCTGCTGCAAAGGCTTTCTCGCTGCCGGTGATGACCATGCAGCCGATGGCCGGATCTGCGTCAAA
>JAYWAV010000218.1:0-12834 GCA_043782015.1 Rhodoferax sp.
ATGCGATCACAGGTTCGGCTTGGTACTCTGCAGGCAATTCGGCCATGCTCTGAGCGTTCACGTAAGGGGGGTTGCACAGGATCAGGTCGTACGGGCCGGGCAGGGCGGAGAGACCATCGGCTTCGACCAGGCGAATGCGCTCCTGCAACCCATGTTTGTCCACATTGATGCGTGCCACGGCCAGCGCGTCGGCAGAAATATCTGCGGCATCCACAGTCACATCGGGATAGACGGAGGTGGCAATGATGGCAAGGCTGCCATTGCCAGTGCACAGGTCCAGCACGGTGTGGGTGGCTTCGCGCAGGAAGTAGTCAATACCGCCGTCCACCAGCAGTTCGGCTATCAGCGAGCGCGGAACGATCACGCGTTCGTCCACATAAAAGGGAAAGCCCTGTAGCCAGGCCTCTTTGGTAAGGTACGCCGCAGGTTTGCGGGTGGCAATGCGTGCTCCTAAAAGCGTAGCTGCCTGCGCATGTTCTGCGGGCGTTACAGGCCTTTTTGCTTCTGAATCTTCATTGCCCAGAGGAGTGTCCAGCGGCAAGCCAAGACTCCACAGAACCAGCCACGCGGCTTCGTCGCGCGCATTGGTTGTGCCGTGGCCGTAGGAGAGACCGGCTGTTTCGAGTTGGCGTGTGGCGGCCTCAACCGTTTCCAGCAGTGTCATGCAAGCCATCTCCGTCCAGCGGTCATCAGTTCTTCACGTCCAGCGTAATTTCGGTGAAGGATGCTTCGTCTTCCTCTACCGCGGAGGCCGCAGGCTGGGACGCCTTGGCAAAGTCGTTTTGCAAACGCCACATCAGGTTGGTTGGCGAATCGGCGTTGGCCAGACCTTCCTTGCGATCCACCACGCCATCGACAATCATGCGGGCGATGTCGTGCTCGAACGACTGCGAGCCCTCGGCCATGGATTTTTCCATGGCTTCCTTGACGCCGGAGAAGTCGCCTTTTTCGATCAGGTCTGAAATCAGTTTGGTGTTGAGCAGGACTTCGACCGCAGGCGTGCGCGACCCGTTGGCAGTGCGCAGCAGGCGCTGTGACACCACCGCTTTCAGCGCGGCCGACAAATCACCCAGCATGGTCTGACGCACTTCTACCGGGTAGAAACTCAGGATACGGTTCAGTGCCTGGTAGCTGTTGTTGGCGTGCATGGTGGCCAGGCACAAGTGGCCGGACTGCGCATAGGCAATGGCCGCGGACATGGTTTCCCGGTCGCGGATTTCGCCAATCAGAATCACATCGGGCGCCTGGCGCAGGGCGTTCTTGAGCGCCACCTGCAGCGACAGGGTGTCGGAGCCAATTTCCCGCTGGTTGACCACCGACTTCTTGTTCTTGAACAGGAATTCGATCGGGTCTTCAATCGTCAGAATGTGGCCGGAGACGCTCTCGTTGCGGAAGTCCATCATCGAGGCCAGCGTGGTGCTCTTGCCCGCGCCAGTGGCGCCGACCATCAGGATCAGGCCGCGCTTTTCCATGATCAGGTCGCCCAGCATCATGGGCACCCCCAGGCTGGCCAGCGGTGGCACGTCCACTGCAATGAAACGGATCACTGCGGCGATGCTGCCGCGCTGGCGCATCGCGCTGACGCGGAAACGGCCGACACCCGCAATGGGAAAACCCATGTTGAGCTCGCCGATTTCCTCCATCTCAGCGATGCGTTCGGGCGGCAATACCTCTGCCAGCAAATTGCGGGGTGCGTCGTTGGGGAGTAACTGGCTGTTGATCGGTACACACTGGCCGTTGATCCTGATCAGCGCCGGGGAATGGGCTGAGAGATAAACGTCCGATGCCTTTTTCTCACTCATCAAGCGCAGGATGCGCTCCATGGTGCCGGAAGGACTTGCTGCTGCGGGTACCGTTGACATGCTTAGTTCCTCAATCAGTCACGCAACAAGTCGTTGAGCGAAGTTTTTGCACGGGTTTGCGCGTCAACCCGTTTGACGATCACCGCGCAATACAGGCTGTAGCTGCCGTCTGCGCTGGGCAGGTTACCGGACACAACAACCGAGCCGGATGGAATGCGGCCATAGGTCACGGTACCAGTGGCGCGGTCATAAATCTTGGTGCTTTGGCCAATGTAAACACCCATCGAGATTACCGAGTTCTCTTCGACGATCACGCCTTCGACGACTTCAGAGCGGGCGCCGATAAAGCAGTTGTCTTCAATGATGGTGGGGCCCGCCTGCATAGGTTCCAGCACGCCGCCAATGCCAACTCCACCGGACAAATGCACGTTCTTGCCGATCTGCGCGCAAGAGCCCACAGTGGCCCAAGTGTCCACCATCGTGCCTTCGTCGACAAAGGCGCCGATGTTGACGTAGGACGGCATCAGGATCACACCCTTGCCAACAAAGCTGCCGCGTCGCGCCACGGCGGGGGGTACGACGCGCACCCCGGTGGCTTTCATGGCTTCGGCGTCGAGTCCGCTGAACTTGGTCTGTACCTTGTCGTAAAAGCCCAGGTCACCGGCCTGGATGACGGCGTTGTCGTTCAGGCGAAAACTCAACAGAACGGCCTTCTTGATCCACTGGTGGGTGGTCCACTGGCCGACTGATTCACGGGTGGCAACGCGCAGTTTTCCCGTGTCGAGCTGGTCAATCACATGGTTGACGGCGTCGCGGATTTCTGCGGGCGCACTGGTGGCGGACAGTTCGGCGCGGTTTTCCCACGCGGAATCGATGATTTGCTGCAATTGGAGGGTCATGAGACTCGGGGCTTCAGGTTTTTCGGGTTTTGACAAATTGAACGATACGCGCCGCAGCTTCTTCACATTCCTGGGTTTCGGCGACCAGCGCCATGCGAATCCGTGACGCGCCGGGGTTGCCTTGTGGGCTTTCGCGCGCCAAATAGCTGCCGGGCAATACCGTCACATTGTAAAGAGCGAACAGCTCGCGTGCGAACTCGGCGTCACTTCCCGACACCCCGGCCCACAAATAAAAACCGGCATCGGGCAAACGCACATCCAGTACGTCTGCCAGAAGCGGCGTGATGCGTTCAAATTTCTCGCGGTATTGCCGCCGGTTTTCGACCACATGGGCCTCGTCGTCCCAGGCGGCGATGCTGGCCGCTTGCACTACCGGGCTCATCGCGCTGCCGTGGTAGGTGCGGTACAGCAAAAACTGCTTGATCAGCCTGGCATCGCCGGCGCAAAAACCGCTGCGCATGCCCGGCACGTTGCTGCGCTTGGACAGGCTGCTGAGCACCAGCAGGTTTTTGAAATCTGCCCGTCCCAGCTGCGCGGCGGCCTGCAAGGCCCCCAGCGGCGCCTCGTCGCGGAAGTAAATCTCGCTGTAGCACTCGTCCGACACAATCGCGAAACGGTGCCGGTCGCTCAACTCAAACAACACCTTCCACTCATCCAGTGGCATCACCGCGCCGGTCGGGTTGCCCGGTGAGCAGACAAACAGCAATTGGGTTTGGCCCCATACGGCCTCAGAAACTTGAGCCCAATCCGGTGCGAAATTGCGCGCTGGGTCAGAGTCAACGAAGTAGGACCGTGCCCCGGCCAGAAGGGCTGCGCCTTCGTAAATTTGGTAGAACGGATTTGGGCATACCACCCACGGGCGCTCATCCTCGCTGCCTTGCTGTGCGGGGTTCACCACGGTTTGCGCAATGGCAAACAGTGCTTCGCGCGATCCGTTGACCGGCAAAATCTGCTCTGATGCGCTCAGGGCCAGGCCATAGCGGCGCTGCAGCCATGCTGCTATCGACTGGCGCAGGCCTATTTCGCCCGCCGTAGCGGGGTAACTGGCCAAGCCGCCGTCGGTCGACTGGACGGACGCCACATAGGCGTCCTTGATCAGTTGTGGCGTGGGGTGCTTGGGCTCGCCAATACCGAGGCTGATGGGGCGATAAGCCGGGTTGGGCGTGATGCCGGCAAATAGCTGGCGCAGGCGTTCAAAAGGGTAGGCCTGTAAGCGGGACAAATTCGGGTTCATGGGGCGCCATTATCAGGCGGTATCATTGCAGGCTCGCATTCTTACTGCCCAGCGTTAGCATCCTTCTCCCGTGCGTCTCAATTCCATCAAGTTATCCGGCTTCAAGTCATTTGCCGAACCCACCAATTTTTTGCTGCCAGGCCAATTGGTAGGCGTGGTGGGGCCGAACGGCTGCGGAAAATCCAACATCATGGACGCGGTGCGCTGGGTTTTGGGCGAAAGCCGGGCCAGCGAATTGCGCGGTGAGTCCATGCAGGACGTCATCTTTAACGGCACCACCACCCGCAAGCCAGCCAGTCGCTCCAGCGTGGAGCTGGTGTTTGACAACGCGGACCACCGCGCCGGTGGCCAATGGGGCCAGTTTGGCGAAATCGCGGTTAAACGGGTTTTGACCCGTGACGGTACGAGCAGCTACTTCATCAATAACCAGCCGGTGCGCCGCCGCGATGTGCAGGACGTGTTCCTGGGTACGGGCCTTGGACCCCGCGCCTACGCCATCATCGGCCAAGGCACGATCAGCCGGATCATTGAGTCCAAGCCCGAAGAGCTGCGCCTGTTTCTGGAAGAAGCGGCGGGTGTCTCGAAATACAAGGAACGCCGCCGCGAGACGGAAAACCGCTTGAGCGATACGCGTGAAAACCTGACGCGGGTGGACGACATCTTGCGCGAACTCAACGCCAATCTGGACAAGCTGGAAAAGCAGGCCGAGGTGGCACAACGCTACAACGCCCTGCAGGCAGAAGTCACCCAGAAGCAGCACCAGCAATGGTTCCTGAAAAGGGCTGAGGCCCAATCCGACCAAGCCAAGGTGCAGGCGGACGCGCAGGGCGCAGTCAATGCGCTGGAAAGCCGTATGGCGGACTTGCGGCATATCGAATCGGATCTGGAAACCGTGCGCCAGGCGCACTACGCCGCGGGCGATCAGGTTAACCAGGCGCAAGGCCTTTTATACGAAGCCAGCACCGATGTGGGCCGCCTGGAAGCCGAGATTCGTTTTGTGGTCGAAGGCCGTCTGCGTGTAGAGCAGCGCATGGTGGCGCTGAAAGAACAACTGGCCCAATGGGGCACACGCCGCGACGATGCCCAGGCCGAGCTGGAGCGTCTGGCCGAGCTGGCACTGCATGGCGACGAGCAAACTGAATTGCTCGCCGCCCGGGTCGAAGAACAGGCGATGCGCCTGCCCGAGCTGGAAGAGGCTTTGCAAGCAGCGCAAAGTGCGGCCAACGACCAGCGCGGCAGCGTCATGCAGGTGCAGCAACAAATCCAGGTGCTGGCCGCAGAGCAACGCAATATTGAAGAACAATCCCGCCAGTTGCAAAACCGCCGTGACCGGCTGGACCAGGACCGCAATGCACTGACGTCACCCGACGAGGCGCGCCTGGTGGCGCTGCAGCAGCAACTGGAAGAGATGCAAGAGGCCAATGAGGTGGCCCAAGCTCGACTGCATGAGTTGCAGGAATCGGTGCCGCAACTGGACGAAGCGCGCCGCGAGGCCCAGCAGTATGTCAACACCGAGTCGGCCAAACAAGCCGATCTGAGCGCCCGCCTGGAGGCGCTCAAGACGCTGCAGGAAAAGGTCAAGACCGACGGCAAGCTGCAGCCGTGGCTGGCCAAGCACGGGCTGGACAGTTTGCAAGGTTTGTGGAGCCGCATCCACATTGAACAAGGCTGGGAAAACGCCCTGGAAAGCGCGTTGCGCGAACGCATGGGTGCGCTGGAAGTGTCCCGCCTGGATATGGTGCGCGCATTTGGCAATGACGCACCACCCGCGAAGCTGGCGTTTTTCTCGCCCCCGCAAGCCGGTGCGGCAACCCAAGGTGGTGCATTGCCACCTGGATGTGGATGGCTTGCAGATCTACTGCGCGTCAACGACGCGGGCCAAAAAGCCATCCTGACCGACTGGTTGCACGGCTGCTTCACCGCCAACGGCTTTGAGGAGGCGCTGGCGCAGCGCGACAAGCTGCAGGCGGGCGAAGGCATCTTCGTGAAGTCTGGCCATGTGGTCACAAAGCACAGCGTGAGCTTCTATGCGCCGGATTCCGAGCAGGCTGGCTTGCTGGCGCGCGCGCAGGAAATCGAGAACCTGGAAAAACAGGTGCGAGCCCAAGTCTTCATCGCTGACGAATCGCGCGTCGCATTGGCGCGTAGCGAATCTGCTTATGGAGAAAGCGCGCAGCGCTTGGTGCTGGCCCGCAAAGAAGCCGTAGAAGCCCAAAGCAAGACCCATGAGCTGCAGGTTGAAACTCTGCGCCTGAGCCAGTTGGCCGAACAGGCCCGTGCGCGCAGCGCGCAGATTGATGCGGACCTGTCAGAGATTCTGGCCCAGCTGGAAGACCTGCAGGAACGGCGCGCCAATGCCGAAGGGCAGTTTGAGTCGCTGGACATGCAACTGGCCGACAGCCAGGAGCGCCATGCGCAACTTGACGAACGTGTGATTGATGCGCAGCGCAAGCTGGTTGAATGCCGCGAACAGCAACGCAGTCTGGAGCGTCAGGCGCAGGAAGCCACGTTTGCGCAACGCAGCTTGCAAGCCCGCAACGCGGAGTTGAACCGCTCCATAGAAACTGCCGCGCAACAAGCGGACTCCATTCGTTCAGAAGAACAACGCGCGCAGGAAGAGTTGACCCGGTTGACCGACGCGGCGGCGCAGGCCGGGCTGCAAACTGCGCTGGCCTTGAAGCTGGAGCGCGAGCAGCTACTTTCTGCCAAACGCAGCGAATACGACGACCTGACGACCAGGCTGCGCGCCAGCGATGAGCGCCGCATGCAACTGGAGCGTGAACTCGATCCGTTGCGTTCGCGCATTACCGAATTTCAGCTCAAGGAACAGGCCGCTCGCCTGGGTTTTGAGCAGTACGAGCAATTGCTGCTGGACGCACAGGCTGATCTGGCCGCGGTGGAAACCAGTATCCGCGAAAACAATGTGCGCCTGACCGGAATGCAAAGTGACATCGACCGCATCCAGCGGGAGATCACTTCGCTGGGCGCAGTCAATCTGGCGGCGCTGGATGAGCTGACTGCGTCGCGCGAGCGTAAGCAGTTCCTCGATTTGCAAAACGAAGACTTGATGGCAGCGATGAACACGCTGGAAGACGCGATCCGCAAAATCGACGCCGAAACGCGCGAGCTGCTGTCGGGCACCTTTAAGCAAGTCAACGACCACTTTGGCCGTATGTTCCCAGAACTGTTCGGCGGCGGCAATGCGCGCTTGGTCATTACCGGCGATGAAATTCTGGACTCCGGCGTGCAGGTGATTGCGCAGCCGCCGGGCAAGAAAAACCAGACGATTCACCTGCTGTCCGGCGGCGAAAAAGCATTGACAGCGATTGCGCTGGTGTTTGCGATTTTCCAGTTGAACCCGGCGCCGTTCTGTCTGTTGGACGAAGTGGACGCGCCGCTGGACGACGCGAATACCGAGCGCTACGCCAAGCTGGTGTCCAGCATGAGCAAGGAAACCCAGTTCCTGTTCATCAGCCACAACAAGATTGCGATGGAAATGGCCGAACAACTGATTGGCGTGACCATGCAGGAGCAGGGCGTTTCACGCATCGTTGCGGTGGACATGGAATCTGCTGTCACCTTGGCCGAGCTGGCCTGACCGGACTAAGAACGCGAATGAGCAATTTGCAAATTGGGTTGGCTATTGCAGGCGGCGTAGTGCTGATTGGCGTGGTAGCCCATGGTGCCTGGACATCACACAAAAATACGCCGCGGCAAGCGTTGCCGGAGCCCCTTGCGCAGAATCCGCCAACTGAGCCCACGCTGGACACCCTGCCTGATGCAGGCCAATTCAACCTGCCACCGGTGGCGCGCAAACCGGTGATGGACGCCTTGATTGACGTAATTGCCACGATCGCGCTGGACAGCTCTGTCCATGCGGTGTCTGGCGAAGCGGCGCTTGCGGCCATGCCCGCAACGCGCCGCGCCGGCAGCAAACCGTATTCCATTGAAGGCTACAACTTGCAGACGCTGGTCTGGGAGACTCCACACAACGGGCAGCGCTACGGCGGCTTTCAGGCCGGAGTGCAAATGGCTAACCGCACTGGCGCACTCAACGAGATTGAATATTCCGAATTCGTCGTCAAGACGCAGGCCTTTGCTGACGCAATCAATGCCACGCCCGAGTTTCCGGAGATGCTGGATGAAGTGGCGCGGGCCCGCGAGCTGGACCAGTTTGCCAGTGCGCACGATGCGCAACTGGGCTTCACGATCCGCGCCCGCAACGCTTCCTGGAGCCCCGGTTACGTGCACCAAAGCGCGGCACGGTTGGGCTTTGTAGCGGGCGTTATCCCTGGCCGCATGGTGCTGCCCGCCAGTGCCGATGGTTTGCCGCCATTGTTGGTGTTGAGCTTCGACTCGCAGGCTGCGCTTGCTGACGATCCGGCCCAGTCCGCGATTCGCGAGCTGGCCTTGCATCTGGATGTGGCGCAGGTCGACCGGGCCGAGCGCGCGTTCGAGCGCATGCGTGAATCCGCGACGGCGCTGGCAGAAGCGATGGAAGGCGTCGTCACCGACGACGACGGCCAGCCGCTCGTGTCTGCGACATTGGACGTAATAGCCGCGGATCTGGAAGCCCTGTACGACACGCTGGAGCAGCGTGATCTGGCTGCAGGTTCTCCGCTGGCGCGCCGACTTTTCTCTTGACAATATGACCCCCAGGCTCCCTCACTTCGTGTGGTCGCTGCCTTCCGAGGGGGTGCATCCGCACCTTCGGGCGGCTGGGCGGTGCTGATATATGCCGAATTTGGAGCTTTTTGGGGCTGCAGGCGGCGTAGATAGTGCGCAAGCAGCTATCAAATTGGAAGCAGATCGTCTGGAAGAGCTGAAGCGCCAGCTGCACCACCATGTCCACCAGTACTACGTGCTGGACGCGCCCGAGATTCCCGATGCGGAATACGACAAGCTGTTTCTGGCGCTGCAGGCCATTGAAGCTGCGCACCCGGAATGGGTGACGCCCGACTCGCCCACGCAACGCGTCGGCGGCAAAGTACTGGACCAGTTCGCGCCGGTGCGCCATGCCGTGCCCATGCTCAGCATCCGTACCGAGACCGACACAGAATCGACGGGTGCCCAAGCCTTCGATGCGCGGGTGCGCAAGGAATTGAAGCTGACGGAAACTGACCCGCCGGTCGAATATGTCGCCGAGTTGAAATTTGACGGTCTGGCGATGAGTCTGCGTTACGAGCGGGGTGTGCTGGTGCAGGCCGCAACGCGGGGCGACGGCGAAACCGGTGAGGATGTCACGCAGAATATCCGTACGATAGGACAAATTCCCTTGCGCCTCAATGCCGCTCGCCCTGAGCCTGTCGAAGGGCTCGCGGGGACTTCGACAAGCCCAGTCCGAACGGATTTCTCTGTTCCAGATGTGCTGGAAGTCCGCGGCGAGGTCTATATGCGCCGCGACGATTTCGAGGCGATGAACGAGAAGCAGCGCGAGAAGGGCGAAAAGGCCTTCGTCAATCCGCGCAACGCTGCCGCAGGTGCTGTGCGCCAGTTGGACCCGGGCATTGCGGCGCAGCGGCCCTTGAGCTTTTTCGCCTACGGGCTGGGTGAAGTCACGCCGCTAGTGCAGGGCGGGCCAGACTTTGCCACCCATTACGCCATGCTGCAAATCCTGAAGTCATGGGGCTTTCCGGTTGCAGCGCAGGTGGAGATTGCGCAAGGTGCTCCTGAATTGATAGCGTATCACCAGCGTGTCGGACGGGAGCGTGACCAACTGCCCTATGACATTGACGGCGTGGTCTACAAGGTCAATAGCCTGGCGCTGCAACGCCAACTGGGTTTCGTGACCCGCGAGCCGCGCTGGGCGGTGGCGCACAAGTATCCAGCGCAGGAGCAGATTACCAAGGTGCTTGGCATCGATGTGCAGGTGGGCCGCACCGGCAAGCTGACGCCGGTGGCGCGGCTCGATCCAGTGTTTGTAGGTGGCACTACGGTGTCGAATGCGACGCTGCACAACCTGTTTGAACTGCGGCGCAAGAAAGTGCGTGTCGGCGACAGTGCCATCGTGCGCCGCGCCGGCGATGTCATTCCGGAAGTGGTGGGTATTGTTGCCCCCACGCTCGGCACTGGCGCGTCCTCGCTGCCCCCCGAGGGGGCGCGTTTCGCCCTGGGGCGGCCCGGCGGTGAAACCGTCGCACGGGCCCGCGATCCGTATGTGCCCAACTTCCGCATGCCGCGCACCTGCCCGATCTGTGGCAGCGCGGTGGTGCGCGAAAAGACGGAGATGAACCACCGCTGTAGCGGCGGCCTGTTCTGTCCCGCGCAGCGCAAGCAGGCGATCCTGCACTACGCGCAGCGCCGGGCTGTTGAGGTCGAAGGTTTGGGTGAAAAGCTGGTCGACCAACTGGTGGAAACCAATGTCATCCGCACGTTGCCTGATTTGTACAAACTGGGGCTAACATCGCTCGCTGCTTTGGACCGAATGGCCGAGAAATCCGCGCAGAACATGCTGGACGCGCTACAAAAATCGAAGCAGACCACGCTGCCACGCTTTCTCTATGGTTTGGGGATCCGCCATGCAGGCGAGGCGACGGCCAAAGACCTCGCGCGGCACTTTGGCAAGCTGGACACCATCATGGACGCGACCGAGGCGCAACTGCTGGAGGTGAACGACGTTGGCCCCATCGTTGCCAAAAGTATCCACACTTTTTTCGCGCAGCCACACAACCGCGAAGTGGTGGAACAGCTTCGCGCCTGTGGCGTGACCTGGGAAGAGGGCGAGGCCGCGGTGCAAGCGCCCAAGCCTTTGGCGGGCACGACCTTTGTGTTGACCGGCACGTTTCCAACCCTGAGCCGCGATGACGCCAAAGACCTGCTGGAAGCGGCGGGCGCCAAAGTTGCTGGCTCGGTCAGCAAGAAAACCAGCTACGTGGTGGCTGGCACCGAGGCGGGCAGCAAGCTGGACAAGGCGAATGAGTTGGGCATACCCGTGCTGGACGAAGCGGCAATGTTGGAGATGCTGAAATGACGGTTCGCGACATTCTTAAAATGGGCGATCTGCGCCTTTTGCGTGTGGCGCAGCCGGTGACCGAGTTCGACTCAGACCAATTGCATCTGCTGATCACCGACATGCTGGACACCATGCGTTCGGTCAATGGCGCCGGTCTGGCCGCACCGCAGATTGGTGTGGACTTGCAGCTCGTTATCTTTGGCTCCAACGACCGCAACCCGCGTTATCCGGATCGCCCCACAGTTCCTCCCACCGTATTGATCAATCCGGTGATCACACCCATCGACGTGGAAGAGGTAAACGACTGGGAAGGCTGCCTGTCGGTGCCCGGCTTGCGTGGTGTGGTGCCACGCTGGGCGCATATCCGCTACACCGGGTTTGACCCGTATGGCGACCCGATAGACCGGACGGTGGCTGGATTCCACGCCCGCGTTGTGCAACACGAATGTGACCACCTGATCGGCAAGCTGTATCCGATGCGGGTGCGTGACTTTACGCAGTTTGGCTATACAGAGGTGCTGTTTCCCGGTATTGCTGCTGACGAAGACGATTGAGCCCCCAGTCCACGGCGAAAACTTTGTGTCTGTTTTGCGCGGGTAAACCCGTACGTAATGGCTGCATGAAAAAAAATCCGGTTTAACTCAAAATAGTTTCAGAGGCAGAAGTCGCCGATAGGTCCGGCTATTGGCGTTCTGTAAGCCAGCACGCAGGTTGAGCCGGTAGATTGGTAGGCGGACTCAGTTCAGTGTGCTTTTTATAACTAGGAGACAACATGAAGAAATCTTTGGGAACATTGCTTACCCAGGTCGCTATGGCGACAGCCCTCTACACCGTGGGCGGGCTTGCCATGGCCGCGGACCCTATCAAGATTGGCGTATCCGGTCCCTTTACCGGCGGATCATCGTCCATGGGTGTCAGCATGCGCGATGGCGTGAAGTTGGCTGTAGATGAAATCAACAAGGCTGGCGGCGTGATCGGACGCCAGTTGCAACTTATCGAGCGCGATGATGAGGCGAAGAACGAGCGCGGTGTACAAATTGCGCAAGAACTGATCAACAAGGAAAAAGTGGCCGCAACGGTGGGTTTCATCAATACTGGTGTGGCCCTGGCCTCGCAGCGCTTTTACCAGGAAGCCAAGATCCCGGTGATGAATAACGTCGCTACGGGCTCCTTGGTGACCCACCAGTTTGATGACCAGCCCGAAAACTATATCTTTCGCAATGCGGCACATGACAGCATTCAGGCGCCGATGATTGTGGAAGAGGCGGTTACCCGCCGCGGCTTCAAGAAAGTCGCCATCCTGGCCGATTCCACCAATTACGGCCAGCTGGGCCGTGCCGACCTCGAAAAAGCGCTGGATCTCAAGGGTGTTAAAGCGGTTGCAGTGGAAAAGTTCAACGTCAAGGACGTGGACATGACTGCCCAATTGCTGAAGGCAAAGGCAGCAGGCGCAGATGTCATTCTTACGTATGCCATTGGCCCTGAACTTGCGCAAATTGCCAACGGCATGACCAAGCTGGGATGGAAAGTGCCGATGATTGGCAGCTGGACTTTGTCCATGGCCAACTTTATTGACAATGCCGGCCCTGGCGGGGAAGGCGCGCGCATGCCGCAAACTTTTGTGCAGGAGCCGACCACGCCCAAGCGCCAGTCGTTCATCATCAGTTACCTGAAGACCTTCAACCCGAAGAACGCGCGCATTGATTCGCCCGTGTCTGCAGCCCAGGGATATGACTCTATCTATCTGCTGGCGGCTGCTATCAAGCAGGCCAACTCCACCGAAGGTCCGAAGATAAAGGCTGCTCTGGAAGACCTGAAGGCGCCGGTGGAAGGCGTGGTAACGACCTACAACAAGCCATTCACCAAAACCGACCACGAAGCCATTACGGCTAACATCCCCGTGTTTGGCGAAGTCAAGGGCCAGCGCGTGGTGTACGCCTATGAGGC
>JAYWAV010000219.1:0-12832 GCA_043782015.1 Rhodoferax sp.
CAACACCAAGGCTTCGCAACGTAGTGATATCAACTACCTGGCGTCCAGCGCAGGCCCGATTGCCCAGACACCGGGTGATGCCAGCGCCGCCGAGATGAACCCCGGCGATCTGGAGACCGCGCGCCTGTTTGGCGCACGGATCCAGGCCGTGGCCACACAGTTCAAGGCGTAAAGTCAGGCATCTACCAAGGCCAGTGCCATGACCCTTACGCTGCAACGCAAACCCGGCGCGCCGATGGCGCAGCTGCTTCAGCTCGGCAAGCACAATCTGCTGGCCGATGAACCGCCGGAAGTGGGCGGCAGTGACGAGGGTCCCAGCCCGCATGAGTTTTACGACGCGGCGCTGGGTGCCTGCAAGGCGCTGACAGTGCTGTGGTACGCCCGCAAAAAGGGCTTCGCGGTAGAAGATGTCAAAACCAACATCGTGCGCGACGACAGCCAGGAGCGACAGGGTACTTACAAGCTGCGCGCCGAACTGCAGATCAGCGGGGCGTTGAGCGACGCAGAGCTTGCGCAACTGGCGGCGGTTGCAGAGAAATGCCCGGTGCACAAGCTGATGACGACCGTGACTACCGAAATCGAAACCGTCGTGACCCGCCAACCATGAGCGCCGCAGTCCAACTTCTGAAGCCCCACGTCAAAGACCTGGGTGGTGGCTTTCTGGTGCACCGGCTGCTGCCTTCCTCGGTGCAGCAGGCTGTTGGCCCATTTATCTTTTTTGATCACTTTGGCCCTGTGGAAGTGGAGCCAGAAACCAACCATGATGTACGGCCCCACCCGCACATCGGTTTGGCTACGCTGACCTATTTGTTTGAAGGTGTAATACTGCACCGAGACAACCTGGGCTACGTGCAACGCATAGAGCCCGGCGCGATCAACTGGATGACGGCGGGTCGTGGCATCGTGCATTCCGAACGCCGCCCGCCGGAGCAAGCGCAAACCAGCTACGTCAACCAAGGCTTGCAACTCTGGCTGGCCTTGCCGGAAGCGCTGGAAGAAACCGACGCGACGTTTACGCACACGCCTGCAGAGGCGATTCCTGAAGTCCTGTGGGAAGGCGTGATCGTGCGGGTTCTGGTGGGCGAGGCCTTCGGCGCGCAGTCGCCAGTGGATACGCTGTCACCCACGCTGTACCTGGATGTGCAGTTGCCTGCGAATACGTCCTGGACTTTGCCGATGTTGGCTGAGCAGCAGGCGGTTTACGCCGTCCAGGGCGCTTTGTCAGTCGGCGGGGTTGAGGTGCCTGGACACACATTGGCTGTGGTGTCTGAGGATGTGGTCCTGGTGAGCGGGGCAGAGGCCGTTCGACTGGTGGTGGTTGGCGGCCAACCACTGGGGCGTCGCTTCATGTGGTGGAACTTCGTCTCCAGCAGCAAAGGGCGCATTGAGACAGCCTCTGCCGCATGGGAGCGCATGGATGCGGCAGCGGGTATGGGCCAGGTGCCCGGTGAGACCGAGCAAATTCCTTTGCCCGCGCGCTAAGTCCGTTTCAGCCTGCCATATCCATGCGCATGCGGGCGCGCAGCAAGCGGTTGCGGAACTGCAGTTCGCGCGCCAGTTGCACCGCCACCATGCGCTGCAGGCGCAATGCGGCTTTGGGCGCTTGCTGGGCCAGCAGGGCATAGCTTGCCTGATTGATGTGGGCGACCGTCACAGCAGATACCGCGCGTGCGGTCGATGTTGCCGGCACGTTGGGCACCAGCCCGAGCAATCCAAAGACTTCGCCGGCACGCAATTCGGCGGATTCCATGGCCGCACCGTTGTCGTCGGTGCGTACGACCTGCACGCCACCGTCGAGCAGCAAATACATCTCCGTCGTTGGCGTACCTGGGATGAAAAAGGTGTAGCCCGTGGCGTATTCCGCCCGTTGCAACGCCTGCAGCAGGATGTCGGTCTCCGAGTGAGGCAGATCCTGAAAAGCCGGGAGGTTGTTGAAAAATTGTTTCTCGTCCATATCAGCCTCCGGAACCACCAAACAAAGCCCACAGCAAGCCAACGCGCTTGGGGCGCTCTTCCACGTCTGCGGCCGTAACCGCCACGCTGCCAGCACTCAGGGACACCCGCAACCGCTCGGACAGCATACCCGTCAATTGCTCGAGCATGGCTCTTGCCAACGTTTCGTTGCGTATTAGCAAATCTTCGAACGCCTGGTGCTTGAGCCGCAAGAGCGTGACTGGTGTGACAGTGGTGACGGTGGAGCTGGCCAGCATTTCCCCGGACAGCACAGAAATTTCACCCAGCCATTGGCCGGGACCGATATTGCCCAGCGGGATCTGGTTGCCGCCTTCCTCAACGGAAACGGCGACTTCTCCTTCCATTAGCAGGTAAATCGAATCCACCGGCATGCGGTCGCGGATCAGTTTGCGGTACGCCGGTAGCTCCACCTTGCTGGTAGCCTTGAGCAAGGTGTGGACATTGGCTTCGCCCAGCGATGCGCTGAATTCCGGGAACTTACGTGTGAAGTCAGAAATCATGGAGCTCTTTCACAGGCGGAATTTATGTTGTTGGACGTAAACAGCATAATTTTTATTGTGCCAATTGCGTCTATTGTGTTTCAATTCGCAACTTCAATCATTATTTTTATAACGGGAGTGAGTTTTGAAGCTCTTGCACGCATTGCTCGCTTGCGCAGTTGTCTGCGCCTCCCTGAAACTGCACGCCCAGGGCAACCCGGTCGAACCTGGTATTCGCGCTGCCCAGCGCGGCGACTACCAGGCGGCGCGTCAATCTTGGCAACCACTGGCAGACGCCGGCAACGCCGACGCGCAAAACAACCTGGGTGTGATGTTTGAGCGCGGCTGGGGCATGCCGCGCGACGCCTCCAAGGCGGTCGAGTACTACATGATGGCGGCCAAGCAGGACAGCGCTTCCGCGCAAAACAATCTCGGTGTGGCCTATGAAAAGGGCGCCGGCGTGGCGAAACGCGATACCGCGCAAGCCGCCCAGTGGTACGCCAAGGCGGCGGCCAGTGGCGACGTGAATGCGCAAAACAACCTGGGCATGCTGTACGAACGTGGCGACGGTGTGGCAAAGGACCTGGCCCAGGCGCTGCGCTGGTATGGCTCGGCCGCCGCAAAGAACCATGCCTCGGCGCAAAATAATATCGGTGTCATGTTGGAGCGCGGTAACGGCGTTGCGGTAGATCTGGTCAAGGCCGCAGCCTGGTACCGCAAGGCCTCCGAGCAGAACTTTGCGCCGGCACAGAACAACTTGGGTGTGATGTACGGCATCGGCAAGGGCGTCAAGGAAGACCTGGTTACAGCCAACTTCTGGTTCACGCTGGCGGCGCGCGGCGGCAGCGTCAATGGCGCTGCCAACCGCGACAGTACCAACCGCAAGCTGAACGAGACCCAGCGGGCGGAAGTCATTGGGCTTCTTGCGAAGTGGCAAAACCGCAGTGTTAAATCGTGATGCCGCGCGCCCGTACAGCTGTGGTGCTGGCATGCCTGGTCGCCTGCGTCGCCAACCGCGACGCCACGACATCCTGGTTCACTGAAGCCCTGGCCCAAGCAGTTGCGCCGCCAACCGCTGGCGTCATTTTGGATGGCCTCGAAATTCGCCGCCCCATGCTCCCTGGCAGTCCGCCCGAAGTGGTCTTTGCCAACCAGCAGTCGGCAAACCTGCAAGATCGCAACGGTCGCAAGTTTCTGGTCAAGGGATTTCAGTTCACAGGCAATGCCGCCGTCAGCCAGGGTCAGTTGCGCCGCTCGGTAGAGCGCTTTGTCGAGACCGAACTGAATCTGTTTGAACTTAAAAAAGCCGCCGATGTGGTGACTGCCTATTACCGCAACCAGGGTTATCCGCTGGCCGTAGCCATCGTGCCAGCGCAAAAGATTGAAGACGGTCTGGTGATCATCGAGGTGATCGAAGGCCGAATTGGCCTGCTAACGTTTGATGGCAACAACCGGTACGACACGCCGTTTCTGCAGTCTTATGTGAAAGACGCGGTCAAAGCCCCCGTGGTCACGATGGACCTTCTGGAGCGTGCGCTACTGACATTGAACGACTTGCCCGGTCTGTCCGCCAGCGCCACGCTGTCCGCTGGGCAGCAACGTGGCGAGACGGATGTGGCCGTGAAGGTCAAGGAAAGCCCGTTCCGCATGTCGCTGTCGGCCAATAACAATGGCCGTGCCGAGGCCGGCGCGGTACGCCTCGACCTGACGTTGGCTGCCAATAATCCGTTGGGCTTTGGCGATGAGTTGGTGTTTCGCAAGATGCAGGCAGAGAAGCTGTTGATGGACTACACCCAGCTCAAGTACAGCGTGCCGATTGGCACCAGTGGCGCGCGAGTTTCGCTAGGTCAGTCCACAGCCAAGTACACCGTGGCCGGTGAATTTGAGGCTCTGGAGATTGCCGGCGAGGTCACTACCACCGAGCTGTCGGCAACCTACCCATTCGTGCGCAGCCGCACCAGAAACCTGGTCGGCTCGGTGGGCGTGCGTGAGACGCTGACCAAGCAGACCGCATTGGCCACGCCACTGACCAACCACGCAATGCAGTTGCTCAGTCTGGGAGCCTCTGGCAACTGGGTGCACAAGGATTCGTCGGCGACCACGGCCTCGGCAGTGTTCACAAGCAATTTCAAGGACAACGTCAACAACAACCAGGTCGCGGTGTTGAACAAGCTGGACCTGGATGTCACCCACCTGACCGGGCTGGCGCGCAAGTGGGATTTCTATTTCCACGGCAATGGCGTCACTAGCGGCAGCACATTGCCCGACAGCGAAAAATTCAGCCTGGGTGGCCCCGATAGTGTGCGCGGCTTCCGCACTGGCGAGCTGCGAGGTGACCGTGGGTTCGTGTTGAACACCGAAGTGCGGCGCCAGTTCATGGTCGGCCGCACGGTTGGAGTGTTCAGCGTGTTCCACGACTTCGGCTCGGTGACTAACCTGGGCTTTGCATCACAAGACACCTTGAGCGCGGCCGGTGTGGGCGTAGCCGTCTATCCGACCCGCAACACGCAGGTCAAGGTAGATGTGGCCTGGCCACTGCGCAACCAGCCGGTGACAGACCAGACCACCCAGCCGCGGGTCTGGGCCAACGCAAGCATTTCGTTCTAAACCCGCCTAACGTCAGGTCGCACCATGCCCAACGCCCGTCGCCACCAACAGAACATGCCCAAGCGCATGCGCTGCCATGTGTTGGCGCTGGCCTGCGCGCAGGTGTTCGCCGGCTCAGTGCAGGCGCAGATAATGTCGGTGGCGCTGCCAATGCCGCAAACGGTAGCCTTACCTACTGGCGGCACCGTTACAGTCGGCACCGCCAGCATCACGCAGACTGCTACCACCCAGACCATCACCCAGAGCACGCCTAAGGCGGTCATTGACTGGCGCAATTTTTCTGTCGGCAGCGGCAATTCGGTGGTGTTCAAGCAGCCCACCAGCAGCTCCATCACCCTGAACCGAGTTACAGGCGGCGACCCGTCCAACATTCTGGGCAGCGTCACCGCGAACGGCCAAATATTTTTGGTCAACCCGAATGGCGTGTTCTTCGGCGCTGGCGCGGTGTTGGACACGGCCGGCCTGGTGGCGACGACGCTGGATATCAAGAACGACGATTTCCTGGCCGCACGCTACGTCTTTAATCGCACCGAGGGTGCGAACCCCGATGCCTCTGTTAGCAACGCCGGTACGCTGCACGCCAAGGACGGCGGCTACGTCGTGCTGGCCGGCGAGCAGGTGGTCAACCAGAAGTCGGGCGCAATTGACGCCAAGCTGGGTACCGTGGCGCTGGCTGCTGGTGGCCAACTGACGCTGGATTTGCAGGGCGACAGCCTGCTGCGCTTCTCGGTCGATGCCGGTACCGCGCAGCGCGTGCTGGGCGTGTCCAATCTGGGCCAAATCAGCGCCGACGGGGGCCAGGTCTGGCTCAGCGCTGCGGCGGCACGCGCGGCTGCGGCCAGCGTGGTCAACAATAGTGGCGTGATCCGCGCAGCGGGTATTGAAGAGCACGACGGCGAGATTGTTTTGACTGCCGCCGGCGGCGATGTGCATGTCGACGGCGCGCTTGATGTAAGTGGTGAGCGCGGAGGCGCCATCAACGTTAGCGGCAACAACATTGTCGTGTCGCAGGCCAGCATGGTGGCCGATGCACAAACCTTCGGCGACGGTGGCCGCATAGTGATGTTTGCGCAGAATATGCTGAGCTCCAGCGGTACGTTTTCGGCGCGCGGTGGCGCGCAGGGCGGCAACGGAGGCTTTGTCGAGACCTCGGGCAAGCAAGCCATTCAGATCAGCGGTACTCGCGTTGATACCACGGCCGCCAACGGCCGATATGGCGAATGGCTGCTGGACCCGACCGATATCAATATCACCCACGGGACGGGCACAGGCACGCTGCCCGCCATCAGCGGTCCTACTACAGGGGTTCTGGACAGTGACATCACGACCAATCTGGGAACCACCAATATCACCATTTCGACGGCCAGCGCGGGCACTTCGGCAGGCAATATCACGATGGGCGCAGGCGTCGATATCTCGAGCACGACCAACAAAAATCTGAGCCTCATCGCCAACGGTTCGATTGCGCTGGGCAACGCCAAAATCAATCTGGGTTCGACCACCGGCGGCGGTAGCCTAATCCTGCAGGCCGGCAACGGTGTCACGCAGGGCGCGAGCTCGCAGCTTACCGGCGGCGGACTGGCCGTCAGCGGCACCGGTACTTTCAATCTGGGCGACATAGGCGCGCTGCGCATCAACAAGTTTGGTACGGTCGCGGCCAACATTACTGGCAGCGGGAATTTCAGCTTTACCAACGGCAATACTGACGCCAACAGTGTGCTGAACGTAGGCACGGTGAATGGCATCACCGGCGTCACAACCGCTGGCGGCAATATCACGGTCTACAACGACAGCACCGGCGGCATGAACGTCAACGCGGCGGTCAGCACCGGCAGCAACGCTGTCGGCACGGTGTTGCTGCAAGCGTCTGAGGTCGGCACTACCGGCCTGCAGCCCTTGACACTGAATGCCAACGTTACCGGCGGCGCCGTCAAGCTGACCGCGGCGGACAACCTGGTGCAGACAGGTGGCATCATCAATGCAGGCTCTCTGGTGGTGCGCTATGCCGATGGTGCCAACCAGGATTCCGCGGTCTTGAACCAGGCCAATACGGTTGGCACGTTGGCCGCTGTGGTGGTCGGCAACGCTACCGGCGCTGCCAATAGTTTTTCTTTCAAGAACGCGGCCAACACCCCGCTGAACATCGGCACGGTAGATGGCGTCAGCGGCATCACCAGCCGGGGCGGCGATATTTCCTTGACCACCGACTCGGTGAATGTGACTCAAGTGGTCAGCGCTCTGGGCAGCAATGCGGCGGCCTCGGTCTCATTGGAGACGGCGGGCGGTTCGCGAGCCATCCGGCTCGGCGGCGAAGATGCCAGCGCCATGTCGTTGACGCAGGCCGAGCTGAGCCTTTTCAAGACCGGCCCCAGTGGCCAACTGCGCCTGGGCACGGCCACCAACTCTGGCGGCATCACGATTGCCGGCAACATTGCCGGGACGGCCGACCTGCCCGGTCTGTCGCTGAAGACCGCAGGCGCGGTGACGCAAAGCAACGGCGCCTCTCTTGCGTTCAAACAATTGGCCGTGCAAAGCGGCGGCGCGGTGACGCTGACCAACGGCAGCGTGGACCCGGGCAAAGTCGCTATCAAGGCGGCTGGCGCGGTGGTCTACAACTACGGCTCGGGCACTGGCGCCGATTTGACGGTAGACACGATAGACGGCGTGATCGGCATCGACTCCGGCGGCAACAGCATTGTGCTGATATCCAGTGGCGCGCTGAGCATGGCACAGGCCATCAACGCCGGCACCAGTGCCAACGTCAGCATCACCGCACAGGGCGTGGGTTTTAGCCAACAGGCCGGCGCAGCATTGACCGCGAATGGCCTTCGCTTGACCGGCACCGGCGCGGTGCTGGCTGACCCGCTTAACAAGGTCACTACGCTGGCCGCCACCCTGACCGACAACCTGACCGTATTCAGTGCCACTCCGCTTACCGTAGGCACGGTGGCGGTGGGCGGCAATAGCACGATAGGCATTACCACTGGCGGCGGCAATCTGACATTGGCCACCGACCAGCTGACGATCACCAACAACATCAACACTGGCGGCGGCCAGGTGATCTTGCGCCCGCTTAGCACGACCTCGGCCTTTGACATCGGAACCGCCACCAAGGGCACAGCCGGTAAACTGCAAATCTCCACCGCCGAACTGGGTCGCATTAGCACCGGCAGCGGCGGCCTGACACTGGGCGACGGCGCTGTCAACGGCATGTTGTCGGTGCTGGCGCCCGTGGTCTTTACCGGCCCTGGCCCCTTTTCGCTGCTCAACGGCACTGGCGGTATCGCGCTCAATACCACCATCACGACTAGCAGCCAAGTGTCGCTGAGTTCCGGCGGCAGTATTTCCGATTCAGGCGGCAGCTCGGGCGTTAAAGGGACCGGCATGCTGATCTCTGCCACCGGCGGCGTAAGCCTGACCGGTAGCGCCAACAGCTTCCCAAGCCTGATTCTGGGCAACAAGGTTGGCGGCTCCGTCACCGTAATAGACAACGCCGGCGATCTGTCTATCCTGAGCCTGACGCAGGCTGGCGGCGGTGATATGAGCATCGCCAACACCGGCACGCTCGGCCTGAGCGGCGCAGCCGTCAGCGCAGCCGGAAGCAATTTCACGATGAGCTCGGGCGGCGCGATGACACTGCTGCGTGGCATCGATGTCGGAACCGCCACGCTCACGCTCAGCGCTGCCACTGGCGGCATCACCCAGGGCGGCGGCTCGATTACCGCCGGCGGGCTGGAACTGCTGGGCAAGGGCACCTTCAACCTGTCCTACGTGGATGCGGTCGCGGTGACCGACCCGGTGACCAAGGTCATCACCAATACCTACGCGTACAACGACGTCGGCACGCTGGCGGCCGATGTGACTGGCAATTTCACTTACCGCGATAAAAACGCGCTGACCGTAGGCGCCGTAGGCAACACTTCGGGCGTGAACACGCATGGCAGTGCGCTGTCGATCGAAACCGGCGGTCCGCAAAACGCCAACGGCGCGACGCCCACTTTTGGCGGGCAGATGACGCTGGCGGCAAACCTGCAAGCCGGCGCTGGCATCATCACTTTGACGGCCAACAACTCGGGGCTGGGCGGTATTCAGCAAACCAGTGGCGGTATCAACGCCGCCAGCATTGCGGTCAAGAGCGGCGGTGCGGTCAACCTGAACAGCAGCATCAACCATGTGGACAACATGACCGTCGTCGCCAGCGGTGATGTGACGCTGCGTGATTTTGGTGCGACCACCATCAACGGCACTGGCATCAGCAGCAATGGCGGCACCATCGGCATCAACACTGGCGGCCTGCTGTCCATCACGCAGGCGGTCAATGCCGGCACCGGCAACCTGACACTGCAAAGCAGCGGTGGCGCGACGCAGACCAGCGCGGGTGCCAATGAACTGACGCCGTCCAACGGCGGGCTCACAGCGGCCAACCTGCTGGTCACTGGCACAGGCCCATTCTCACTGACCGGCGGCGACAACAAGGTAGGGACGCTGGCGGCGGACGTGGTTGGCAACCTGTATTACGTGAACGGCTCGGCACTGCGCATAGGCTCGTTTGGCGGCACCAATGGCGTTACCAGCAATGGCGGCATCATCGATATTCGTACCGTCAATGGCAATCTGGTGGTCGACCAGGCGGTTTCCAGCGCGCCGTCCGGTGTGCGCGGCGATGTTTCGCTGATCGCCGGCGGTTCCGGCTCGCAGCTGCGACTGAATGCCAATGTGCGCGGCGCGCAAGTGCGCCTGAACAGCGAAGGCACCATCACCCAGAATGTGGCTACCAGCTATATCGACGCGACCAGCCTGTCACTGGGTGCGGTGAACGACGCGATTGCTGCGGTGTCCAATCGCAGCACCAGCGTAATTGCCGAATACGTACTGTATTTTTCCGGTGCTACCGTGGGCGACTACGACTGGCTCAAACCCGGCAGCAGCAGCATCATCAAGCTGATCCTGTACGGGCAATCGCCTGGCAGCAGCTTCAGCCTGAAGGCTGGCAACCGAATCCTGGCGACCAACCTGCTGCTGGCCGGTTTTGGCAGTTACGACCTGAGCAATGCTGGCAATGATATCGACCAGCTGGCGGTGATCCGGCCTTGGGGCAGCAACTCCAGCTACAACGTGTCTTACACCGACGTCAACGGTTTCAACATCGGGCAGATCAACTGGGGCGCGCTGCTGTCCTACGCCGTGCCTGGCCGCAAGACTTGGACCTGGACTGGCACGAAGACTGCCAATGGCATTCAGAACAACGGCTACTGGCCGGGGTACGCTTCTGAGGGTTTTGGCGCCGGCCTGGGCGGCGATGTGCGCCTGGTTGCTGGCGGCAGCAGCAGTATCACGCTGGAGCAGGGCATCAGCACCGGCGGCATGGTCAGCATCACCACCAACGGCGGCCTGAAAGAACTGGCTGGCGCCGCCATCACGGGAGCCAGCTTGAAGCTGCAAGGGCAGGGCGCGTTTGACCTGGGCCAGGCCAACGATGTGCGTATGCTTGCCGCCAACATTTCCAACTCTGGCACCTTCACCTTCGATAATCTGGGCGATCTGACCATTGGCACGGTGGACGGATTAAGTGGCCTGAGGCTGACCGGGCCGGGCACCACCGCAATCGATGTGCGCTCAGAGAACGGCAAGCTGGACGTGAACCAGGCGATTGCATCCACTGCGGACGCGGGCTCGGGTACCAAGACGTCGGCAGCCAAGGTGCTGCTGCGCTCCAAAGGTGACATGAGTGTCACCGCCAACATTACTGCTGATGGCGGCTTGTCGGCGGCGGGCGACAGTGCGTTGATTTCGCTGCAAACCGATGAAGGCCGTCTGGACCAGACGGCGGGCCAGATCGTCTCCACCGACTGGGGTGGCGCAACGCCGGCCAGCCAGGTGGCACACCGGGCCCGGGTGCTGATCCGGACTGGCGCCAATTACCTGGATTCCGGTACCGCGATCTCCGGCAATGCGGGCTATGCCACGCTGTCGACAATCTCGGCCTACTCGGCCAATGGTAGCGCCGCGATTGATATCTTTACGCCGGGCGGGCTGGCCGCCAATGGCACGCTGACGGCGACTGGACAAACCGCACCGCGCGTCAACATCACGACCGATCTGCAAAACTCCGACGGTGATTTGCAGTCGTCGCGCAGCATTTATCTGGACAAAGCGGTCACTGTCACCCAGTTGGGTGGCAAAGACGTCAATAAGCGCGTTACCGGCGAGGGTGCCGGTATTTCGATCTCCGGCCAGAGCATTGAGAACAGCGGCGTCCTCAGCACCACCGGCGAATACGGCATCTCGCTATCGGCTCAGGAAAACATCAACATCTACGGCAACATCACCACGCCGTCCCTTGGCGGCGTGTCGATTGCTACCAGTGGCACCTTTGGGACTGTGCAAACGCTGAGCGGCGCTGTAATCACCGCCAAGCAGTTGGGCTTTGCAGGCAGTAAGGACAAAGGGATATTCAAGGTCAAGACCAACACTGAGAATCTGGTGGTGCTCGGCGCCCGCTCGGTCACGCTGGACAACAGCCTCTACAAGGGCGAATTGCTGGCCGTCATCGGCCGTATTTCGGATGCTACGAAAGACCCCATCACGGGCTCTGATATTCCGGCCACTGACAGCCCGGTCGGTGCGGCCTCCATCACCACTGGCGGCAAGCTGACCATACTGTCGCTGAACAACAAATCTACGGCGTCTTACGACCTGAACGGCACCGGCATCAACGGGCGCCGCCCCTTGTTGCTGATCGCCGACTCGGTGACCGAAACGCCTGGGACCATGGCGATTGACGCCAACACCGAGATCACGCTGCGCCCGTACACCGCTGGCCGCGCCATCGATATCCGCCAATACCCCTTGGACAACCCGGACGCCAACACCACCTACTACCAGGGCGGTGTCGCCGGCATTTTGAATGAATTCAACGCTGAAGCGCGGCTGGTTATCGGCGGCGCTGGTTACAGCGGAAACATCAGCGTGGGTAGCCGGGACGCCAGCAACGACTATCCCACAGGCGAGCAATTCAGCCTGGGCAAGATGGAGCTGGCCTTCATCACCACCGGTCGCTTATTCAACCGTTGGGCCGCCAACGCGGACTACCCAGCCACCTGGGATGCTTCGTTGTTCAAGACGACACCCTACGACCCGACGCCCGGCGTGACCTGCGGTGTGGGCCAGGCTTGCTTGGCCAAGATCACCCAGGGCAAAATCTATATCCAGGACAGCCTGACCCAGACAGGCGGGACCAAACGCAACATTGTGATCAAGGGCCAGGGTGACGGCTCGGGCGGCACCTCGTTGCCACCTACTGGTGGCCCCAACGACAACGGCAATAGCGGTGGCGGTGGCACTGTCGGCACTGGTGATATTCCTGGTAGTGACACACAACCGCCGGCAGAAACGCAGGAGCCTGGTACGCCTGGCGGCGGTGGCAACATAGGCACGCCGCAAGACACGGTTGTTACCGTGGTGGTACAGACCACCACCCCACCGGTCACGACGACCACCGGAACTACTGGGGATGTAGTTCCTGATGTCGATGTAGTGATAGACGACACCCCGTTGGCACCGGACGGCGGATCCGGCCTGCCCACTGGCGGCGGCGAGCTGACGCCTGTCAGCACTAATCCGCTAAATCCAGTTGGCACGACGCCAACTGGCACCGATCCACTCAATCCGATCGGCACGACGCCAACTGGCACCGATCCACTCAATCCGATCGGTACGACGCCAACTGGCACCGATCCACTCAATCCGATCGGTACGACGCCAACTGGCAC
>JAYWAV010000220.1:0-4672 GCA_043782015.1 Rhodoferax sp.
TTCGGCTGCGGCGCGGCCTTGTGCGGCGCCTGTACCGTGCATCTGGATGGCGCCGCCATCCGCTCCTGCGTCACGCCGATCTCGGCTGCGGCTGGCAAAAAGATCACCACCATCGAAGCCGTTGGCGCCGACAAGGTCGGCCTTGCCGTGCAAACCGCCTGGGTCGCCCACGACGTGGCGCAATGCGGCTACTGCCAGAGCGGCCAGGTCATGAGCGCGACCGCCTTGCTCAAGACCAACAAGAAACCCACCGACGCCGATATCGACGCGGCCATGGCCGGCAACATCTGCCGCTGTGGCACCTACGCCCGCGTGCGCAGCGCGATCCACGCCGCTGCCCAGACCCTGGCTTAAATCAAGAGGACCCCACCATGCATTTCAATCCAGCATTCGGCAGCCTCGCAGACCAACTGCCAAAAGGGCTCGTAGCCCGCATGGGGCAAGCGCAAGCAGCTCCTGAATCCATAGCAGACAGCGCGCTGCCGCGGCGCACCTTCCTCAAGCTCAGCGTTGCCTCCGGCTTTGCGCTCGGCGCTTACCCGCTGATCGCGGGCGCCGAAAGTGCTTCTGGCGCCCCCGCAGCAGCCGACGGCCTCAAGCCCTTTCAGCAGCCCGGCGCCTTTCTGTCAATAGACAAAGACGGCAACACCACGGTCACCATCAACCGCCTCGAATTCGGCCAGGGTGTGATGACCGCGCTACCGATGGCGCTGGCCGAAGAGCTGGACGCCGACTGGAGCAAGGTGCGCGGTGTGCATGGCGATGCAGACCCGGCCTATGTCGACCCCGCCTACGGCATCCACCTGACCGGCGGCTCCGGGTCGATTGCCCGCTCGTACATGCAATACCGCGAACTCGGCGCCCGCTCCCGCGCGATGCTGGTCTCCGCCGCTGCCGCGCAATGGGGCGTGGACGCAGCAACCCTGCGCACCGAAAACGGCAAGGTGATCGGACCCGGCGGCAAGACGCTGGGCTATGGCGAGCTGAGCGATGCGGCGATGAAGATGCCCGTGCCACAAAAGGTCACGCTCAAAGACCCGAAAGATTTCAAGATCATCGGCAAGGCCACTGGGCGTATCGATGCCAAGGCCAAATCCACCGGCATGCAAAGCTTTGGCATCGATATGAAGCTGCCCGGCATGCTGACCGCCGTGGTCGCGCACCCGCCGGTGTTTGGCGCCAAGCTCAAATCAGTGAATGACACCGCCGCCAAAGCCATCCCCGGCGTAAAGGCCGTTCTGCGCATGCCGGTCGACCGCGGGGGCGAAGGCGTGGCTGTAGTAGCCGTTGGTTACTGGGCTGCAAGCCAAGGTCGCTCAGCTCTCAAGCTGGAATGGGATACCTCGGGTGTCGAGAAAATCGACAGCGTCAAACAGCTGGCCAGCTACAAGGCCCTGGCCAAAAAGACCGGCCTGGTGAAGTTCAACGCCGACATGGCGCCCTTGGCCAAAGCCCCGAAGAAGATCACCGCCGAATTCACTTTTCCTTATCTGGCCCACGCGCCGATGGAGCCGCTGAATTGCACCGTGCAGGTGACTGGCCAGGGCGCGGACGCCAAGGCCAGCCTCTGGCTGGGCACGCAAATGCCTGGCTTTGACGCGATGGCGGCCAGCAAGGTGCTGGGCGTCGCGCCGCAAAACGTCAAAATCAACGTGCAGATGGCAGGCGGCGGCTTTGGTCGCCGCGCTGTACCCACGGCAGACTATGTGGTCGAGGCCTGCACCGTCGCAAAATTAGCGAATGCCGCGGGCATCACCGCGCCAGTGCGCGTGTTGTGGAGCCGCGAAGACGATATCAAGGGTGGCTACTACCGCCCCGCGCACGTGCACCGCGCCGAAATCGGTTTTGATGCCAAGGGCAAGGTGTTGGCGTGGGACCACGTGGTTGTCGGCCAGAGCATTGCCGCGGGTACGCCGTTTGAAGGAATGATGTTGAAGGACGGCATCGACGGCACGATCACTGAGGGCATGCGCGATCCGTACGACGTGCCGATGCGCCTGTCGGTGCACCACCCCAAAGACAACGTGCCCGTGCTGTGGTGGCGCAGCGTGGGCTCCACGCATACCGCCTATGTGATGGAAACGCTGATCGACGAGATCGCCCGCGAAACGAAGCAAGACCCGGTGGCGTATCGCCTGGCGCTGATGGGCGACAAGCACCCGCGCCACAAGGCCGCGCTGATGTTGGCGGTTGAACAATCCGGCTATGGCAAACGCAAGCTGCCCAAGGGCCAGGCCTGGGGCGTGGCGGTGCACGAGTCGTTCAACACCATCGTCGCCTATGTGGCCGAGGCCTCGGTCACCAAGGGCGTGCCCAAGCTGCACGCTGTGACTGCAGCCGTGCATTGCAACCTGGCCGTCAACCCCAAAACCATCGAGGCGCAAGTGCAAGGTGCGGCGCTGATGGGCCTGGGCACCTGTCTGCCCGGCGCAGCCATCACGTTCAAGGACGGCGTGGTCGAGCAAAGCAACTTCGGTGATTACGTGGTGGCCCGCATTGCCGACATGCCCAAGATCACCGTTCACGTCGTGCCCAGCGCAGACCCACCCACCGGCATGGGCGAACCCGGCCTGCCGCCGCTGGCGCCCGCGTTTGCGAATGCGGTGGCCAAGATCACCGGCAAGACACCGCGGGGGTTGCCGTTGAAGTTGGCTTGATCAAGTCGGCTTGAGGGTTTTTGGCGGCGCCTTCTTGGCGCCGCTTTGCATTCAGGGTTTGGAGAGAAATCAGGCTGTAGTGCGCATGGAACGTGCGTGAGAAGCTATTGAATTTATAGTAAATCTAAGGCCTTCTGAGGCCATCACCAACCGGCAGCTTGCCAGTCTCAGTTGTTGTGCTGGAACTTAGGGTTGGCGTCTGGTTCGGGCTGTTTGCTGACTTTTTGCTCGCTTGAAAGCGGGCATCAAATAAATGACCCAAAGGATAAGAACTTCTTACACAACTCTGTTCGTCGGCTCCAGTTCATCGTGGTGCTGAACTATGTTGGGATGCACTGCGGCACTCTTATGCGGTTCGCATAGGCCCAACACAACGGTAGGTGTTGAGTTGTAGACCCGTGGATGTGGCCTGGGAGCTGCCCAGAGCGAGCTCGCACGGCGCCGCGTCTTCTGCAAAGTAGCGCAGCCCCCGACCCAGCAGGACCGGGTAGACGATCAGCACCATCTCGTCCACCAAGCCCTGACGCATCAGGCTGGCGGCCAGCGTGGCGCTGCCCCAGACTATGAGGTCGGGCCCATCCCGCGCTTTGAGATCCCGTATGCCGACCATCACTTCATCGCCCAATGCGCCCACGGGTCCCCAGGTGAGGCTATCCGGCCGATGGGTCGCTACGTATTTGGTTGCCGCATTGAGCCGGTCTGCCATGGGGAAGCTACCCGCCTGCGGCCAATAGCCAGCCCAGAGGTCGTAGGTGTTGCGGCCAAGCAGCAGGTCAAAGCGTGCGCCCTGGGCCTCCAGCACCATGGCAGCACCCTCAGGGCTTCGATACGGAGCCGTCCATCCGCCATGCGCAAACTCGGCGCCAAATTCGCCGCGGTCGCCGGGCGAGATCACTCCGTCCAGCGACACATGTTCGAAGATCCTGATTTTTCTCATGGCGTATTCAACCTGCAGGAATAGTCGGTTCTACCAGCAAGGCCAATAGGCTCAGCGACTCCTGCCAGCCCAGGTAACACATCTCGGGCGGAATGACATCGGGCACACCTTCCTGCAGGATGTGCAGCTCGGTGCCGCACAGCACGGGTTTGAATGTGATGGTGACCATCAACTCGCCGGGAAGGTTGGGGTCGTCAAACACGTCAGTGTTGCGAATGCGTTCATGGGGCACCAACTCCAGGTAAGTACCACCAAAGGAATGGCTTTGCCCTGCCGAGAAGTTGGTGAAAGACATGCGGTATTTACCGCCCACGCGGACATCCAGCTCTTGCGCTTTGGCGGTAAAGCCATGCGGAGGCATCCACTTGACCAAGGCGTCGGCGTCGAGAAATGCGCGGTAGACGCGCTCTGGGGGAGCGCGCAATACGCGGTGCAATTGAATAGTGTTGGGCATAGCGAGTTCTCGGTTGGGGTGAAATTGATGCTTCGTGCCTACAAGTCCAAGATTGTCTGAAAGCCGCCGTAAATCAGACGCTTGCCGTCAAACGGCGGGTTGGTGTCCGATGCCATGCGCGGGTCGGCCATGAGTTTTTTCCATCCTTCGTCGCGCACCTCTCGCGAGGGCCACACCACCCAGGAAAAAACAACGGTTTCGTGTTCTTCCTTTTTGACCGCCATGGGGAATGATGTGAGTTTTCCATTCGGGACGTCGTCACCCCAACACTCCATGACCTTCAGTGCGCCATATTCCTTAAAAAGTGACGCGACAAACGCGGCATGCTCAATGTACTTTTCCTTGTTTTCAGTGGGCACGGCGGCCACGAATCCGTCAACGTATTGCATAGGTGTCTCCTTGTGGGGGTGGTGTGAAAGAGTGAAAGCCCGCGACATCAAGCTCCCGCACTGGGCGAACCTCTACGCTGCCGTGCTGTACCGGTGGAATCTTGGATGCCAGGCGAATGGCATCGTTGAGGTCGTTGGCCTCAAGCAAGTAGAAGCCTGCGAGTTGCTCTTTGGTCTCGGCAAAAGGGCCATCCACCATGGACAACTGACCATTGCGGATGCGCAGGGTGGTAGC
>JAYWAV010000221.1:0-4645 GCA_043782015.1 Rhodoferax sp.
GCAGCAGGTGGCAGCAAGGTCACCGTCAATCACTTGAGTGTCGGCCGTATTCCGGATGGCGCGCAGGTCGAGCGTGCGGTGCCCACCTCGCTGCAAGAAGGCCCCACCATCAGCCTGAGCCTCAATGCCTCCGACTTCCAGGCCGCGCGCAAGGTGGCCCAGGCAATCAACAACAAGTTTGGCCCAGGTGTGGCTCAGGCGCTGGATGGTCGAACCGTGCAGGTCCAGGCGCCCGCCGTGCCCAATGACCGCATTAGCTTTATCGCCGAGATGGAAGAGCTGCCGGTTGAGTCTTCTGTCGCATCGGCACGCGTCATCATCAACTCCCGCACTGGCTCCATCGTGCTGAACCAGGCCGTCACCTTAGGCCCCTGCGCCATTGCGCACGGCAACCTGTCGATCAGTATCTCTTCGACGCCCGTGGTCAGCCAGCCCGCGCCGTTCTCGCAGGGCCAGACGGTTGTCAGCGAGAGGGCCAGCATCGAAATCAAGCAAGAGCCGGGCAAGCTGATCCAGATTCCTGCCGCCGCCCAATTGGCGGACGTTGTGCGGGCACTGAATTCACTGGGTGCTACACCGCAAGACCTCCTGGCCATTCTGCAAGCCATCAAATCAGCCGGTGCGCTGAATGCCGAGCTGGAGGTCATATGAAGCCCCCACGTTCGTCACTTTGTGTACTCACTGCCTCCTTGGGGGGCGCGGCCTCCCTCGAGGCGGCTCGGCGGGATGCCTGACATGTCTTTAGCACCTTTGAACATGCAATACGGCAACTCCCTGTTGTCCCCCAGCCAGGGCCTTGCTGCGGACTCCAACAGCCTGGCTTCGCTCAAGCTCAGCGCGGCAGGCTCCAGCAGCCCGGAGGCCATCAAGGAAACGGCGAAACAATTCGAATCGCTGTTCATGCGCGAGCTGATCAAGAGCATGCGGGAAGCGGGGCCCAAGTCCGGCATGCTGGACAGCCCTGGCGGCGATCTGGCCACCGATCTGCTGGACCAGCAACTGTCGGTCGCGATGTCGGGCCAGGCCGGTGGTTTATCCGACGTGATTGCGCTGCAACTGACGCGCCAGATGGGCCAAGCCAAAGCCGACGCTGCGAGTGCAACCACCAGCGACAGCAGCGCAGCGGTGAGCAAGGCCAACCCACGCAAGGCCTCCGCACCCACTGCACAGCAAGCCAGCTTTGTCCGCCAGCACGGCCAGATTGCCAACCAGATTGAAAAGACCACGGGCATTCCGGCGGGCATCATGCTGGGCCAGGCGGGGCATGAGACCGGCTGGGGCAAGTTTCAAATCAAAAACAAGGACGGCACCAGCGCCAACAACCTGTTTGGCATCAAGGCCGGCGCCAGCTGGACTGGCAAGGTGGCCGAAGTCACCACCACCGAATACGTCAACGGCGTGGCGCAAAAGAAGGTCGCCAAGTTTCGCGCCTACGACTCCCCAGCAGACTCCTTCAAGGACTACGCACGCATGATCAACGAAAGCCCGCGCTACGCCAAAGCACGTGCGCAAACGGCTTCGGTGAAGGACTACGCGATGGGGTTACAAAAGGCGGGCTACGCCACCGACCCCGAGTACGCGGCCAAGCTGAGCCGCGCCATCAACACCACGCTGCAATTGCGCCGCGTCCAAGTCTGAGCAAAGGGTAGGCCATGGGCATCATGAACATCGGCGTGCAGGCGCTGCAGGCCAACCAGATGGCGCTGACGACGGCGGGCAACAATATTGCCAACGTCAACACGCCGGGTTATTCGCGCCAAAAAGTGATTCTGGAAACCGTGCCGGGCCAGTTCACTGGCGGCGGCTACATCGGCAAAGGCGTTGCCGTCCAGACCATCCAGCGCAACTACAGCGAATTTCTGACACGCCAGGCCAATTTGGCGGGTACTACCAGTGCCGCCGACACCACCCGCTCCAACTACTTAAAGCAGCTGGGCGACATCTTCCAGGGCGGCACCACCGGGCTGGGCGCATCCATCAACGACATGCTCAATGCGTTTTCCGATGTGGCCAGTGCGCCGACCGATTTGACCGCGCGTACCGTGGTGCTGACGCGCGTGGACGAAACCGCCCGGCGCATGCGCGCCGCCTCGCAAAGTCTGGACGATCTGCAAAACGGCATCGCCCAGTCGCTGAAAGAAAAAGTCAACTCGATCAACACGCTGGCCACCAATATCGCCCAGGTCAACGAACAGATTTCGCGCGCACAGGGCAATGGCCAACCTCCCAACGACCTACTGGACCACCGCGACGAGCTGATACGCCAGCTCAACCAGCTGGTGCAGACCACCACCATCAAGGCGGATGACGGCACCCTGGGTGTTTTTATCGGCGGCAGTCAGTCATTGGTGCTGGGTGTGGATGTGGCCAAGCTGTCCATCGTCAAGGACGACTTTGGCGACCCGCTGAAAAGCAAACTGGCAATCACCCGCAACGGCCAGACCGTGTCTATGGACGAAAACGTGTTGGGCGGTGGCGAAGTGCCGGGGCTGCTGCGTTTTCAGAACAGCGACCTGGTCGAAGGTCGCAACCTGCTGGGCCGCCTCACGCTGGGCGTCACCACGGCGATGAATGACCAGCACAAGCTCGGGCTGGATCTGGACGGTAATATCGGCACCGACATTTTCACACCCACCACCTTTGGCCTCAACAATGTGATGGTGCCGATCGCGCCGGCCAAGCTCAACACAGGCACCAGCAGTATCACACTGGCGATCAGCGACACCACCAAGTTCCAGGCCTCGGACTACGAACTGAATTTCACATCCACCACGGGCGGCACGATCACACGGCGCTCGGACGGCATCATCACCGCCTTCGACTTCGGCACCGGCGTGCCCGCAGCCAATCCCGCTTTGCCCGTGCCCGGTACGGTGGTGGTTGATGGCATTGCGATCACCGAAGCAGCCCCTGGCTCGGCCGCGCCCGGTGACCGCGTCCTGGTCAAACCCTACTCCACCTCTGCCAGCAATGTCGCGCGCGAGTTCGCATCCCCGCGCGCGCTGGCCGTCAGCAGCCCGGTGGCCGCGACTCTGAGCACCAGCAACCAGGGCACGCTGGCGCTAGGCAGCATCGTCGCCAAAACCCTGGCCACGACCGCCGCCGCGCCGATAGACAACTACAACGTGGTCTTTTCCGTGGTGGCCGGTGTCACCACCTACGACATTGTGGACACCACGACAGCCACTACAGTGGTGACAGGCGCACCGTATGTATCGGGCCAGGCGATCAGCTACCCCAACCCGGCCATTACAGGCACACCCGGCTTCACGCTGACGCTCTCCGGTTTACCCGCCAACACGGACAGCGTGACCGTCAAGCAAAACGCCTTTGCGTCGTTGAGCGGCGGCAACGCCACCGCGATGATGAACCTGCGTGACGTGGCGATGTTTGATGGCGCGGCATTGACCGATGGCTACGCGGGCCTGATCGCGCAGGTCGGCATCCGCGCGCAAAGCGCCAACTACTCGGCCACCGTGTCCGGCACCATCGCCACCAATGCCGAGAAAGACCGCGCCGGCGTGTCAGGCGTCAACCTGGACGAGGAGGCTGCCAAGCTGCTGCAATACCAGCAGGCCTACCAGGCCTCTGCCAAAATGATCCAGATTGCCCAGCAGATTTTCGACACCCTGATCCAGGGCCTCGGTCGATAGGAAAGGAGCGCCATGTCCGTCACCGCATTCACCCGTTTGGGTACCGCCAACACCTACGACAACAGCCTGCGCAACCTGCAGGAGCGCCAGACCAATCTGGCCAACATGCAGGAAAACCTCACGTCCGGCAAACGGATCACATCCGCATCCGACGACCCAACCGGTGCCGCACAGGCCGAACGCGCACTCAACCGCCTCGCCCGCATCGCCACCGACCAGCGCGCGCTGGAAGCGCAACGCAACGCAATTGCCTCTGCCGAGGGCACGCTGGGCGATGTGACCGACGCGCTGCAGTCTTTTCGTGAACTGGTGGTCAGCGCTGGCAACGGCTCGCACACAGCCGCCGAACGCACCACCATTGCCGGCCAGTTGAGCGGCCTGCGCGACCGCATCCTGAGCCTGGCCAACACCAAGGACAGCAATGGCCTGCCGCTGTTTGCCGCGCTGGGCAGCGCGCTGACGCCCTTTGTCGGGCCGCAATCGCAGGCCCCTGACTACACGTTCAATGGCCTGCCGGGCCAGTCCGCCACAGGCGCCTACGCCATTCCGTTCACGCTGGATGGCGAAAGCGCCTTCATGAACCAGCCCGCGCGCGATGGCGTGTTCAACGTCACGGTGACCAACCCGACCGCCGGGCTGATCCCCGCCGACCGCGCCCTGATTACGGACAACGTGGCCATCACCAACGGCGTCACGGTAGCCAGTACCGCTGCGCTGGTAACTGCCTACAACGCAACGCTGCCACCCGGCTCGGCGCAGGTGGACTACCCCACGTATACGATCGCCTTTACCGGGCTGGACGCGACCACCGTACCCGGAACCACGACGGTGACCTATGACATCACTGAAAACCCGCCAGTCACCACGGGCGTCAACCCCTTGGTTAGCGCCGGTACCGCGTCGTACAAAACCGGTGGTCCCGCACAGATCCCCATCACGGGCATTCCCGGCCTGTCGTTCAACATCAATGGAACTCCGCCAGTGGGTGACCA
>JAYWAV010000222.1:0-4637 GCA_043782015.1 Rhodoferax sp.
CGCGGTAAACGGTCTTTGCAGATCGGATAATCGCTTACCCTTTACCCGCTCCATCTTTCCGCTCCGTTTATCCGCTCTATGTACCCCGCCTTCAGGAGATTCCGATGATCAAGAAGATTCTTGGCGCTGCTGCGCTGCTGTTGGTGCTCCTGCTCGCTTTTGCTGCAACGCGGCCCGATACTTTTCGTGTGGAACGCTCGACCGCCATCAAGGCGCCGCCGGAAAAGGTGTTCGCTTACCTGAATGATTTCCAGAAATTTGGCGCCTGGTCGCCCTGGGAAAAGCTGGACCCGGCCATGCAACGCACATTCAGTGGCCCGGCGACTGGCGTGGGCTCGGTCTACGCCTGGAAGGGCAATAACGATGTGGGTGCGGGCCGCATGGAGATCAAGAGCGTGGAGCCCAATGCCAAGGTCACCATCCAGTTGGACTTCCTCAAGCCTTTCGAGGCCAGCAACACGACTGACTACATTTTGAAAGCGAACACCGACGGCACAACCGCAGTGACTTGGGCCATGTACGGCCCGATGCCCTATATCAGCAAGCTGATCGGCATCTTCGCCAGCATGGACGCGATAGTCGGCAAGGACTTTGAACATGGGCTGGCGAATCTGAAAGCCGCCGCGGAAAAATAGGCAGTACTGAAAAATATGGCGACCAAGTCCAGTCCTCCCAGTTTTCTCGCCAAGATGGCGCAACTGGTGCGTGCCGCGCCCGCACAGGACGCGGCCGACTCCGAACAATCGCAACAACCCGACTTCAGCCATTCGGATTTGCAGGCGCGTATTGAAGGCAAGCGCCGTGATGACCAGGTGCGCAAGCGCGAGTTCGACCATTTGCGCAAGGTGCGGGCCAGTGCGGGCCTGGGCTCCCTGGGGCTGGCCGCGCAAGCCCGATTTGCGGTCAGCTCCAGCTTCAATCCCGACGAAGTCAATAGCGCTGCCCGCCTGCACACGCTCAAAAAGATCGATGCGATTGAAGCCTATATGGGTGAGCATCTGCAGCGCAAGCGCCAGGCCGAAATGGCCACCACAAGGCCTCCTGTAGCCAAGCCGCCTTCTGGCGCGGCACGGCGCGACGTGCCGGTATTGACACAGAGTGTGGATGGCCCCAAGGGCGCGACCATGTTGGGCGGTGTTCCGCACGTGCCCGTGGCTGAGTCCTCGATGTCGGACATGGATCTGGATTTCACCGGCATGACTGCGCCGACTCCGGTCCAGGCAGACCCGCCACCTTCGGGAAACAGCAGCATGAACAGCAGCTACTCCGAGTCGCGGCTGGAGTCGCAGGAGCTGAGTGGCGGTGACCACCCGGCGCTGCAGGACGCCGCCATTCGCTTCGCCGAAGGCGACTTTGCAGGTGCCGAAGTGGCGCTGTTGTCCGTGATGCAGGACGCCTCCTTGGACGCTGCAGTAGCCGACCGTTGTGCCTGGGCGCTGATGGATTTGTACCGCGCTACCGACCAGAGCCCGGCGTTTGACGTGGTGGCGATTGAATATGCGCAGCGCTTCGGCCGTTCGGCCCCCGAGTGGTATTCCATTCCGCATCTGCTCCGGAATTCCGGATCGGCCCACCATGTGGAGGCGCCGAAGGGTGGCGCGACCTGGAGCAGCCCGCCGTTGTTAACTGCGCAAGCAGTTGCCCAAATGGCCGCAGCGCAGCAGGGCACAACGCGCCGCCTGCAGTGGGCCGCTTTGCAATCGATGGCGCCGGACGCACTGCCGGCATTGACCAAGGTGCTGGCCCAGTGGGCGGAACAGCCCGCGTCGCTGGTGTTTGGCGGGGCCGAGGTTTTTAATGCGGTGCTGGAAGAAGCGACAGTTGTCGAGCAGCGCGAGACCGACCCGGCTTGGTGGATGTTGCGGCTGGAGGCTTTGCGCGTGCAGGGTGCGCACGAGCCTTTTGAAACCGTTGCGCTGGATTACTGCATTACCTATGACGTCTCGCCACCGAGCTGGATGGAGGCCGTTTGCACTTACAGCCCGATGCGGCTTAACGGGGACGAGGCAAGCGTCCCTGCAGAACTGGATCGCCCGGCTTTTGTTGATACGCGCGCCCCCGAGGGCGCCGAGTTGCCTGGCGATTTGCTGGGCGACGCTCAGCCGGTGCTGGACAAGTTGCTCGCGGGCGACCACATCGTGGGTGAGCCACTGATCATCCATTGCCAGCGTCTGCTGCGTGTGGATTTCTCGGCGGCTGGCAGCATGCTCAATTGGCTGGCACAGCGGCGTGCCGCGGGCGTGGAAGTGCAGTTCGTGCAGGTGCCGCGGCTGGTTGGGGTGTTCTTCCAGCTGATGGGCATCACCGAACACGCCAGCGTAGCCATTACCACCAAATAAGCGAAAGCGTCCATGATCCAGACACAGGGACTGGCGTTCCAATATCCCAATGGCCCTTTGCTGACGTTTCCGGATGTGGATGTCGCGCAGGGCGCGGTGCTGCTGCTCAACGGCCCGTCCGGCTGTGGCAAATCGACCTGGCTGGCGCTCATTGCGGGCCTGGTGTCTCCCACCCAGGGAACGGTCTGCGTGGCTGGGCAGCCGCTGCAGTCGCTACGCAAAATCGCGGCCGACGCATGGCGCGCGAAAACTATTGGCTTTTTGCCGCAGAAGCTGCACTTGAGTAGCGCGCTGACGGTGCAACAAAACCTGACGATGGCGCAATGGGCGGCGGGCCAGACCGAAGACCTGTCACCTATTGCCGCAGCCTTGCAGGCGCTGGGCGTGCAAGACCTCGCCAATCGCTATCCTTCGCAACTCTCCGGCGGTCAGGCACAGCGTGTGGCGCTGGCGCGGGCCGTGTTGCTGCTGCCGCGCGTGATCCTGGCCGATGAGCCGACCGCCAGCCTGGACGACGAAGCTGCCAAGGACGCGGTGGAGTTGCTGCTGTACACCGCCAGCCTGCACCACGCGACGATGGTAATTGCGACGCACGACGCGCGCGTGGCGACGCTGATTCCTCGCGCGGTTGATGGTCAAAACGGCTTCCAGCGCTTGTCCCTTGTGCGTAAGCAGCTATTAAATGTATAGCGGCGTGGCATAGCAAGGCTATTTTGTGAAAACACTTTTCTTTGCCTGGCGCTATCTTTGGTCGCGGCCGCTGGGTGCCGCGCTGAATCTGCTGCTGCTCAGTCTGGGTTTGGGTGCCATCACCTTTTTGCTGCTGGTCGGGCACCAGCTCAACAAGGCCTTTGACCGCGATCTGGCGGGCATCGATCTGGTTGTCGGGGCCAAAGGCAGCCCGATGCAACTGATCCTGTCTGGCGTGTTCCATATCGATGTGCCGCCCGGCAATGTGCCGCTAAAGGCGATACGCGATCTGGAGAAGAACCCGCTGATCGCCAGCGCCATTCCGATCAGCCTGGGCGACAACCTGCGCGGCTTCCGCATCGTTGGTACCTCGCACGCTTACATCAGCCATTACAACGCGACGTTCGCCGACGGCCGTCTGTGGGATGCGCCTCTGCAGGTCGTAGTTGGCGCCACGGTGGCCAAAAAGCTGGGCCTGGTGATGGGCAATACCTTTGCCGGCACACACGGCCTGGGTGGTGGTGGCCATGTGCATGGCGACAGCATGTACGTCGTAACTGGCATCCTGGCGCCCAGCGGCAGTGTGCTGGACCGGTTGATCCTGACCGACACCGCGTCGGTGTGGAAGGTGCACGAAGACTTCACCGCGGTGGACGACGACGACCGCAAGGTGATGGAAGAAGAGCGCGAGATCACGATGGCGCTGATCCAGTACAAGACACCGCTGGCCGCGATGAGCCTGCCTCGGCTGATCAACACCACTACCGAAATGCAGGCCGCCTCGCCCGCGCTGGAAATCTCGCGCCTCTTGAACATGCTGGGGCTGGGCACCGATGTGCTGCGCGCGTTTGCCGGGGTGCTGCTGCTGACGGCGGGTCTCTCCGTGTTCATCGCGCTGTGGAGCGCGCTGCGTGAACGGCGAGCGGACCTTGCGCTGTTGCGCATGCTGGGCGCTTCGCCCGCCAAAGTGGCGCTGCTGCTGCTGACCGAAGGTCTGTGGCTGGGCGTGCTGGCATCCATCCTGGGCGTGCTCCTCGGGCAAGCCTTTGCGGCCGCGTTGGCGTGGCTGCTGCAACTCGACAACTCGCTGCTGATTGGCGGCATGGTCTGGCCGCTGGAGCTGTGGGTTGTACCGGGCCTGGCGTTATTCGTCTCTCTGGTGTCGGCCTTGCTGCCGGCGCTGGGGGCGTACCGCGTCAGTGTTCTTGAACTGTTACAAACGAGGTGAATTTATGAAGAAAACGCTCGTAGCGCTTGCCATACTTGTGTGTGCAGCTACTGTTTCGATAGCGGCACTGGCCGCACCGGAGACCGACAAAGAAACCAAGGAAGACGTTGCACGCCACCGCGCCATCGCTGCCGCGCACGAGGCCGCTGCCAAATGCCGTGAGGCCGGCAAGGGCGAAGATGTGTGCAATGCACAATTGCAAGCCGCCTGCAAGGGCTTGGCGATTGGCAAGTTCTGTGGGATGAAGCACCAGCACTAAACCAGCACTAAGGATTCCGAGGACCCGACTTTTTATGGCGTTGTTGAAATTCATGGCAAGAGGCAAATGGCACATCGGTGTGCTGGCCTTAGGCTTGGTGCTTGCGCAAAGCATCGGCCTG